>NZ_JBHION010000002.1:0-279827 GCF_042195515.1 Bartonella sp. CB10SXKL
AGTTGATTCAAGATAAACAGATTTGAAATGAAAGAATCTTACGTTATTCGGGGGTCTAATTCAATATACAAAACAGTGAATTATTCTTATAAATCAATATCTTGTTGTAGCCAAAACCTAATCCATGAGAGATTGTTGGAAATGTTGGAACTATCCTTGGTACTTTTGCTGGGCTTAGCGACATCAGATCGAAAGAAAATATTGTACGAGTAGGGCAGCGAGATGGACACAAACTCTATGAGTATAATTACAAGGGCTATCCAGAGCGCTATCGCGGGGTGATGGCGCAAGATGTTTTGAAGTCAAAACCTGAAGCTGTTTTCTTGCATAAGGCGACAGGCTTTTTGCATGTGGATTATGGCAAGCTTGGCTTTGAGATGGAAAGGGTGCAGTGATGGAACAAGAAAACACGAATTCTCTATCAAAGTTGTTTGATCCAAAATTTTTGCGTCCTTTTATGTATCAGGTTATACCGCAGTTACCTAGATATTTATTTCAACAACTCTCTACCCCTCTAAGCACGCCGTTGTAAGGGCAATACAAGCCAAGTTTTTTAGAACGCGCTGCTTTTAGCACAGACCCTTTTGATGTGAGCAATGGGGATAATACTCCACAAAAATTGAGTCCTACAGAGCTTATTCGTGGTTCTCAAGCAGGGACAGAACAAGCTGGGAAAAAAACGCCAGCAGAATTGATTATGTCTACAGATGATTTAAAGCGCCAAATGCCTCCATTGCCGGATGTTTCAAAGGATACTGTTAAGATACAAGAGGCGCCAGAGCAACAAAAGCATGACTTCTCAGAGCAGGGAGGCGTTGCATCAATGATCTCTCAATCTCCACTTGTTGGGAACATTGATCAGTCTAGTGGGGATGAAGCTGGGCGACAGCAAAAAAATGTGATGGATTATATTGCTCAACTTAATGAGAAATCTATAGCGGAAAACTCTTTGAAAAATGATTCTGGAAATGATGAGGAAAAGCTTTTTGATGCACCTATAGAAGAAGAAAAACATTTGAATGCACACTTACCAGAAGAGGAGCATTTAAAAGCAAGTGGTGATCTTGAACAAAAAACAGATTATATCAAGTCACTTGATAATTTTGTTCAGACAGGAGCAAATCCAAGTAGCTTATGGGAGCGTTTTAGAAAATCAGAATTTTCCGAGCATTTAATGGATTTTTTTGCAGGGCTTGCGTTAGGAAAGACACCACAAGAAAGTTTTTCAAATGCATCTATCCTTATGCGGCAGGGCAACAAGGAACGCGCACAATATAAACAAACTTTGCAATTTTTACGCTCTAAAGGGTATAGCGATGAAGATGCGCAAGCACTCACACAATATCCAGACCTTGCCATGAAAATCATAGGCAGCACGTTAAGCCCTCAAAAAGGCTATAGAACATTGCTTAAAAGGCTTAATCGGGGTGATTATGAAGCTGTACCAACCGAATTGCAGAAAATGGACCAAAGCCAAGAGGCAAACGTTTACAAGGTCTTGTACTCCGGCGTGTATCAGAGGCAAGGGCTATGGACGAAAGGTGCTTATGTTTCCTCTAACTACCAAACAGTAGAAACGCAAGCACCAACGGGGGTTTTCAAAGCAGAAGCATTGGCACCGATTATTGGTTCTTTCTCAGGTCTGGGTGGATTTTTAGTGGGCAATGGACCCATTCAATGGGCTTTAGCCGCCATTATGGTTTTAGCCGCATGTACTGGCATTTTCTTTGTTGCTAAACGCTTTCAGGAGCACCGCCTATGGATCTTATGGATGAAAAGAAACTTGATGGTAACAGGTGCGGCTTTAGCCGCTTTTTTTATTGCCTTGGCAAGAGCTTTTACTCTTGGGAAAAAAGTAGAGCAACAAAAGCAAACAGAAAAAGCTTTAAAAGCAGCCACAACACGGCTGGAGGTGGAAAGTGAAGTTAATCAAAAAAGTGCTGCTGATGTGCGTGCTGCTCTCTTTGATTGATTGCGCGACAAATAAATATGCTTCTTCTTGTGTTGGTTGGTTACCTGTTTATTTAAGCCGGCAAGATCTGAACACCATCAGTTCCAATTTAGTAAGAGAGATCTTAAAGCACAATAATCTAGGTGAACGCTTGTGTGGGTGGAAACATGGTTAGAAAAAAATCCAAAAAACACACAGAGCTTACAGAATCAGAAAAAGAAATGCTTCAAGAAATGATCATCACCTATCAAAGCGTGAAAATGATGTCTCGCTTGATGAAGTGGATAGCATTTTTTCTTTTTTTGCTTATCCTTGATTTTGCACGCCTCATGGATGCAATAGACAACATCTTCGCACATTTAAAACAATGGTTCTTAAAGAATTAGGAAAACTGTCATACAAGCAAAACTACGAAAAATTCTTTTTACTATGAATTGGAGATCCAATCATAAGCGTAGTTCAGAATGCAAACCAAGTCGTAAGAGCTCTAGTGTTTTGGTATCTGGCTTTCGATAGATCACAACTAAATCTGGCTTGATATGACAATCACGACAATTGCGCCATTGACATGTTAGTGCATGATCTCTCCAATGCGCCGTTAGCGGTTCATTCTCCGCTAACGCTTTGACCACAAGCAGTAAATTCTCCTCTAGTGCATTAGCATACCTACCTTTGCTTTCATGTTTAAGATCACACCGGAATGAACGCGTATAGACAATTTCCCGCATAGCAAGCTTAGGTTTGCTTTTCAGATTTACGCATTTCGGTTCTATCTTCCCGTATCATGGTCCTTAAGCCGTCTAATGATGTATGTTCGATGCGTCTCATTTCAGCATCCTCGATAGCTCGTAATGTTTCCGGATTTGGTTGGAATAGATCAAGCGGTAATGCTCGATCTCTAGCAATGCGGGTCATAAACATGCGTACTGCATCCGATACAGTTAAACCCGTAGACTTAATAACTGCACTTGCAATTTCTTGAACTTCATCAGGTATGCGGGCTTGAATTTTTCCCATTGCTAAACCTCCTATTCAATTGTAGTGCAATGTACTACACGTTAAGTTTATGTCAAGAGTTTCAACAATAGCTTTTCACAAGAGAACTTAGAAAAATTCAAAAAATGATTAGAGAAAGTTGGCAGAATAAGATATGTTTTGTAGAAGAATATTGGAAAATCCTATTCCCTAACCTTTATTTATGAACCTCGCACTTTTAAAAAAAACTATATAAAATCAATGTGATATATGAATAAAAAAGAGCATAATATCACTAAAAGAGTGTTATAGAAATGATGTATCATGACGATTCTACCACTCGATAGTGCTTCGATAAGAGAAGCAATAGCGCTTCTTGAAAAAGGGAAGTTAGTAGCGTTACCAACGGAAACTGTTTATGGATTAGCGGGCGATGCAACCAATGGGAGGGCAATTTCTTCTATTTATTCTACAAAGGGTCGTCCGCAAATTAATCCTCTTATTGCGCATGTCAGCGGCATCGAAATGGCACAACGTTATGTTGAAATTGACTTTCTTTCACGCCAATTAATGGAGGAATTTTGGCCAGGGCCTTTGACATTGGTTTTGCCTTTAAAGGAACAGCATAATATCCATCCTTTAACAACCTCTGGTTTGAATACCTTGGCTGTTCGTTTTCCAGACAGTCGTTTTGCGGAAGTGGTACAACATTTTGGCCGTCCACTTGCTGCTCCTAGTGCGAATCAATCGGGGCGTCTTAGCCCTACTTCAGCTGAGGCTGTTTTTGCATCTTTGGGGGAATCTGTTCCTTTAATATTGGACGGAGGACCTGCTAAAATAGGGCTAGAATCAACGATTATTAAAATTTGTGGTGAAAATATTTATCTTTTGCGTCCAGGGGGGCTTACGGCTGATAAAATTGAAGAAGTTGTGGGGAAGTCTTTAAAACGGATAGATCAAAGGGCGGCGATTGAAGCTCCTGGGATGTTAAAATCGCATTATGCCCCTAATGCCACGGTTCGTTTGAATGTAGAAAAGGTAGAAAATGGTGAAGCGCTTTTAGCATTTGGTTCAAAGCGTGTTATGGGGGCTGAAAATGCCGTTTCTATTTTAAACCTTAGCGAAGATGGAAAGTTGGAAGAGGCAGCCTCTCATTTATTTCAATATATGAAGGAATTAGATTCATTTAAAGTGAGATGTATCGCAGTAGAACCTATTCCATTATACGGATTAGGGGAGGCTATCAATGATCGTCTTATACGGGCTGCAGCTCCAAAGGAGAAATGAACATGGAGCAGGAATTAATTGAGGGGTTTAGGGAAATTGTTGGTGCTAAGCATGCTATAACAGATCACGCGTTGATTGCACCGTATTTGCTTGAAGAGCGTGGGCTTTTTCATGGAAAAACACCTTTACTTTTACGTCCATCTTCTTGCGCAGAGATCTCATCGATTATGCAGTTAGCGAGCAAAACGCGCACACCGATTGTACCACAGGGTGGAAATACAGGGCTTGTGGGGGGACAACAACCAGATGAAAGAGGAGGGAGCGTTCTTTTATCCATGGAGCGATTAAATAAGATTAGAGCTATAAATCTTGAGGGAAATTTTGTTGTTGTAGAGGCTGGTGTTATTTTACAGGATTTACAGAAAAAAGTGGATGAATCAGGTCGTTTTTTCCCTCTTTCTTTGGCATCTGAAGGTTCTTGCCAAGTAGGAGGCAATCTTTCGTCGAATGCTGGAGGGACAGCTGTTTTAGCTTATGGCAATATGCGTGATCTTTGTCTTGGTTTAGAAGTTGTTTTACCGGATGGGCGTATTTTAGATGATTTGCGTTTTGTTAAAAAAGACAATAGCGGTTACGATTTAAAAGATCTTTTTATTGGTGCAGAAGGCACATTGGGAGTTATAACCGCAGCCGTTTTGAAGATGTTTCCAAAAATAAAAGGAAAAGCTGTTGCTTTGGTGGGATTATATAGTCCGGCGAAGGCTTTAGAGTTTTTATCTCTGGCTCAAGAATATGGAGGAGGGATGTTGACAGGTTTTGAGCTCATGGGAAATCTCAGTTTGCAAATGGCTTTAGATTATAAGATGTGTGAGAAGCCTCCTCTTCAGCGGAAACATGAATGGTATGTATTAATGAACATTTCATCGTTGCAAGGCAATGATGAGGCATTATCGGTATTGAGTACTATTTTAGAAGAAGCTTTAAAGAATGCGGTGATAGAAGATGCAGTTGTTGCGCAATCTTTAAAACAGCAAGATTTTTTTTGGCAATTACGAGAAAGTATATCATCAGCACAAAAGTTAGCAGGAGGGTCCATTAAGCATGATATTGCAATCCCACTTGCTTCTATTCCTGATTTTATTGCTGAGGCAGCGCTTATTGTAGAAGATATTGCTCCAGGAGCACGGGTGATTTGTTTTGGACACATGGGCGATGGAAATTTACATTATAATATTACACAACCTGTAGGAGCTGATACGACAGTGTTCTTGCAGTTATGGTCAACAATGAATCATCGCATTCATAGTTTAGTGGTGGACTATAGAGGTGCATTTTCTGCTGAGCATGGAATCGGTCAGCTTAAGCGCGAAGAACTTCGTTCTTTTAAATCGCCTGTCGCATTGGATATTATGCAAGGGATTAAAAAAACGCTCGATCCTTTAGGGATAATGAATCCTGGAAAAGTATTATAATTCAAGAATGGTGATCATGTATTTTTGTTTAGATTTTAATAACCAAAAAAGAAACCAGTTGTTTTTTATTCAAACTTTTAATAATCCAATGAGAAAAAGCTGCTAAAGGGTGTATGTTATTTAAGATAAATTGGGATAATGTATATGGCTAATCAATGCTTTAATCAGGCAAAAGCGGTGCTTGAATTTCGGTTAGATCCGTGCCATTTGCCACAAACGACGACATATTTTTCATCCAAAACGGGTAATCAGGTTATTTGTTCGTTAAATGAGCGTGGTGTTTCTTTTAAAACGGATATGCCTTCAAGTTTATCGCATTTAATACCCCCTTATCATTTCCAAGGAATTGCAGCACGTACCGTAAAAACGCGTTCAGGAGAAAGAGCTGTTGCATTAGAATTACTTCATGCCGATGAGGAAGCTTGTATACCGCTTTTGGTTTCCAGAGATTTGAATAATGTTCTTCTGGATTGGCGGTTATGGGCGGATACTTATGGCCTTCCCATGCTTATGATCAATGAAGATAATCGCATTCTGGTTGTAAAAGATCGTTCTGATTTACATCGATTTTTTGGTACAACAGCACATTCTAAACAAAAGCGTTTTTTACTTCGTTATAGCAATCCGTTAGGCTTGCGTTTGGTGATTGCGAATCGAATTGCACTCCAGTAATATTAACATGCATTTATTTTTGTACTACCGTCAGCATTTATCTTGTTGTGCTGTAAAACATCGTTGTTTGGAGCGGTAATATAAGGCATGTAAACTTCACACATGAAGTGTTTTAGGAGATATGGCAAATATTCTTAAGTTTGCTTGTAGGTATTTGTGTAAGTGCAGCATAGGAGTGGGAAGCAAGAGGAACCCGCTCAATGAGAATCCAGACCTTTACAGACGGGATTTGGTGTGACTTTTGGTTCTTGAAAACAAAAAGAGGAAGTCAATGATTGTAAATGAGAGTTTTTTGACACCATACATTGGCAGCAGGAATCGATTATGTAAAACGCTTTTTTCGGAGAGGTAAAAACGGTTTTCATAACAATAGAAACTGTTTTTTTTGGCGGTATAATTTTGGGTTTTTGCCACATCATAAAAACACCAGCAGATTGCTGGAAGTGTTTTTGAATTTTTTTATAAATAATTTCTCCATGTTGAATGAGAGCTTTGAATATTGCAGAATATTCTTATTTCATCTCTCTCTCTTATAATCAAAATCATTTAGATAGAAAGGGTTATCGTAATATTGAGAGTTGGAAAATACAAAGATGGTATCGGTTTTTATTTTTATTCCAGAAAGATGGAAGAGTGGATTTATACTATTTGCAGGTAGTGTTGTAAAATGGGAGTGATGAGCATGAGAGGTATTGTTTAAGAATTTGTATGTGAATAATATAACTATCTTTTTTGGGCATTTTATTTTTTGTAAAAGCGGAATTTCATTAAAAACGCGATAGATAAAAGAAATGATAGTATATATGTTTTTCTTCAGGACTTTATAAGAAAGAAAGTGTTTATAAAAATGATGAGAAAATACGTTTAAAGTAACAGTAAAATGATCATTTTATATTACATTTTCAGATTCAAAAAATTTTCCTATTTTATCATGAGTAGATATTCTATTTATAATATTTGATTGTTCAAAGGAAAGCACACTCATTTTTTCAAAATTATGGTCAACGTAAAACAGTGAGAAAATTTGTGTGTCATGCTCTTATATAAAATAATAAAATCGTAAAAAAGAATATTCAAAGGATTTTATTTTCTCGCGCAACGGCTCTCCATCCGATATCACGACGAACAAAACCTTCTGGCCAATCAATACAATCAACAGCTTCATAGGCACGTTTTTGTGCATGCGTAATCGTTTTTCCTGTTGCAGTTATATTGAGAACACGTCCACCATTTGCAATGAGTTCTCCATCACGCAACACTGTACCAGCTTGAAAAACTTTCACATCGGGAAGAGAGTTTACTTGATCAACGTTACGGATAACAGTACCTTTTTGGGGAGAGTCTGGATAACCATTAGCAGCCATAACAACGGTGAGAGCAGCTTTTTCAGACCACCGAAGAGGCTTATTTTCAAGTTTTCCTTGAGCAGCAGCAAGAAAAATTGGCAAAATGTCATCTTTGAGGCGCATCATTAAAACTTGACATTCAGGATCACCGAATCGTACGTTAAATTCAATTAATTCGGGTCCTTTTTGCGTTATCATTAATCCGACGAAGAGAATACCTTTAAAGGGAGCGCCCATTTCTTTCATGCTTTTTAAAGCTGGTTCAACAATTTCTTTGAGAGTACGATTCACTATTTCTTTGGTCATGATGGGCGCTGGTGAATAAGCACCCATACCACCGGTGTTTGCTCCAATATCCCCATCACCTACACGTTTATGATCTTGAGCAGATCCAAAAGGAAGAGCAACTTTACCATCACAAAGGCAGAAGAAGCTTGCTTCTTCACCTTCAAGAAAAGATTCTACAACAATTTTGTTTCCTGCATCTCCAAATGTACTTTTGAAGCAGGCATCAACTGCGTTAAATGCTTCTTCCATAGTTGTTGCAACCACAACACCTTTGCCAGCTGCTAAGCCATCAGCTTTAATAACAATGGGAACATCTTGTTGCTGAATGTAAGCTTTAGCTTTAGAGGCATCATTAAAGCATTGGTAACTTCCTGTAGGAATGTTATTCTTACGACATAAATCTTTTGTAAAAGCTTTTGAACCTTCTAGTTGAGCAGCTTTTTGAGTAGGACCAAATACACAGATGTTAGCGCTATTAAGAGAGTCTGTTATACCCGCAACCAATGGTGCTTCTGGTCCTACAATTACAAGATCAATAGAACGTGCTTTACAAAAATCAATAACAAGGGAATGGTCATCAATGTTTAAATTAATATTTTCACCAAATTCTGTTGTTGCAGGATTTCCAGGAGCACAGTATAACTTTGTTAGCAGTGGTGATGCTGCTATTTTCCATGCTAAAGCGTGTTCTCGTCCACCTGAGCCAATAAGAAGAATATTCATTGCTTGCTCCTCTCATAAAAGATGATTAATCTCATCCCCTTCTCATAAGAATGAAATGTCTCTATCGCAAGACCAAAGGTAAATCATTTGATGAAAAAAAATAAAAATATCGCGCATGTTCAGTCCTATGATAGCCAAGGACGGGTTATGGATGCATCTTCCAAACAATGGGTCTACAATTTCCTTCCCTGTTCTTTATGGTTTTATGCGCAATTGGCGCGTTGGGATCGGCCTATTGGATGGCAATTGTTGATGTGGCCTTGTTTTTGGTCAACAACAATGGCTTTTTTCTCTTATAAAATGCATTACGATACTCTTTTATCAATGTTTCTTCATTGGGTTTGGTATCTTTTTCTTTTTTTTCTGGGATCTATTGCTATGCGAGGGGCAGGATGTACTTGGAATGATCTTATTGACCATAAAATTGATGCTCAGGTAGAAAGGACACGTTCTCGCCCATTGCCGACAGGTCATGTGAGTCGGTTTCAAGCAAGAGTTTTTATACTTGTGCAATGTTTGGTTGGTTTAGTTGTTTTATCACAATTTAATAGGTTTAGTTTTTTTCTAGGTATTTCGTCATTGATAGCTGTTGCATTTTATCCTTTTATGAAACGCGTAACATATTGGCCGCAGTTTTTTTTAGGCGTTGCGTTTAATTGGGGGGCATTAATGGGGTGGGCTGTTGTCTTTGGAAGTTTAAGCTGGGCACCAATCTTGCTTTATGTGGGATCAATTTTGTGGACCATAGGATATGATACAATCTACGCACATCAAGATAAAGAAGATGACGTTACTGTTGGTGTCCGTTCTACGGCTCTTCTCTTTGGTAAAGCAACCAAGCGTGCTTTAGTATTTTTGTATGGTGGTTTTGTGATGTTCATTAGTCTAGCATTTTATTTAGCTGGAGTCCCTGTTCTTAGTTTTTTGGGGATTTTTGTGGCAAGCATCCATATGTTTATTCAAATTAAAGTCATTGATATAGATGACAGTTCACAATGCCTCAGGCTTTTCAAATCTAATTCGCTTATTGGTTTTGTGATTTTTGCTGGTTTAGTATGTGGGGGTATATGGACGATATTTTATCCTGCGGTCTAAAAATAAGTTAGCTAAAATCATAGTTTCTACTGAATACAGTATGTTTTTTTAAATAAGCTTGTTGCTAATCTATTTTTAAGCGATACAGTAGAAAATATTACTAATCAACTGTTACAGTGGAAATGAAATTCTTCTATTTAAATAAAATAAATCATCTTCTTTTAGAATTTTTCAAATAAAAAATATTTGCTTAACTGTTGGGAAGAAAAAATCTTCATAACGATGAAGTTTGAAGGATTAGGGATAAAGTTTTTGTCTTTTCCAATCGCTGTGTTCAACACAATCTCGTGTAAAAAGCAGACGATCATGTAAACGAAATGGGCGATCACACCAGAACTCTATAGAAAGGGGTTTAACACGAAACCCAGACCAATAAGGTGGTCGTGGAATATTACCTAGAGCATAACGCGCAGTATATTGAGCAATTGCTTTTTCGAGCACAAAACGATTGTCTAAAGGTTGAGATTGTTTAGATGCCCATGCACCAATTCGACTACCACGTGGTCGTGATTGGAAATAGGCATCGGCTTCCTGTTGACTTACTTTTTCAACAATTCCTCTAATTCTTACCTGACGACGGAGCGATTTCCAATGAAAACCTAAGGATGCTTTCATTGATTTTAAAATTTCTTGTCCTTTACAGCTTTCATAATTGGTATAGAAGACAAAGCCTTGGGGACTGTAGTCTTTGAGGAGAACCATACGAACATTAGGGAGTCCTGTTTCGTCAACTGTTGCTAATGCCATAGCATTCGGATCATTTATTTCACTTATCGTTGCCTCTTCAAGCCACTTTGCGAAAAGTTCAAAAGGTTTTTGCATTTGCATAAAATGATCATCTGTTGATATTTTTTTGCTCATAGTTTCTCCAAATATCAGTGAGCATGGGTGAGGCATTTTCTCATTTACTTTATCATCAAGAAGTCACAGTACCATTTTTCCTTATTTTCAAAAAGCCAATGCTATCGTGTATTTCTATGGTAGTTTAATTATTTTTACTTTAGCATAGACTACAAGGAGCTATATTAAATAAATATCTCATTTTATCTGGTATTTTAGTTTATTGATAGACATATAAAGAGAAAAGAAGAAATTATTCTCTAGAATAGATTGATGAAGCTATAAAGGGTATTAACAACGTATCAGTTGATATTTTGAAAACGAAGAAATTGAAAAGAGGGTAATATGCGTGATCCCTACACGATTCTGGGTGTGGCACGTACCGCAAAATCGCAAGAGATTAAATCGGCATTTAGAAGATTAGCAAAGAAGTATCATCCAGATCATAATAGAGATGATGCAAAGGCTAAAGAAAAATTTGCTGAAATTAATCAAGCTTATGAAATTATAGGTGATAAAGATAAAAAGGCACAATTTGACCGCGGTGAAATTGATATGGAAGGAAAACCGCTTTATCAAGCCTATGGTACTGGTGAAAATTTTAGCAATAAACAAAATCCCTTTTCAGGAAGAGCAAAGGGATTTGATTTTTCCTCTTCAGGTGGTGCAGGTTTTGATGCGAGTGATATTTTTCGGGATCTGTTTGGAGGAGGAGGTAGCTTTTCGAATTCCACACACTATAACCGTCCCCAACAAGGAGCACATGTTCGTGCTAATCTTGCCATAACACTAGAGCAGATGGTTGGCGCAGAAAAGGTGGAAGCTGTTTTTCCAAATGGAAAAAAGTTAAAAATTAAACTTCCATATTATATTGAAGACGGACAGGTTATTCGTTTAAAAGGTCAGGGAGAAGAGGTAGCTCTTGGGCAAGCAGGAGATGCGTTGATAACCATTCAGATTCAAAAACATCCTCGTTTTCGGGTTGAAGGAAGAGCACTTCATCTTGATTTACCAGTTTCTCTTAAACATGCTGTTTTGGGAGCAAAAGAAGAAGTTGAGACGTTGGAGGGACGTGTGGTTTTAACGATTCCTGCGTGGTCAAGTTCTGATCGCGTTTTACGGTTGAAAGGGAAAGGGCTTCGTTTAAAAAATGGTACAAGGGATGATCTTTATGTGCATGTTCGCATTATGTTGCCGGGAAATGAAAATGCCGCGCTAGAACAGTTTTTGCAAATGCAACAAGATTAATTTTAAAATTATATATATATTAAGCGTAGTTTTTGTTTGATTTTAAACCAATTGCTTGAAGAAAAAGTTGACCTGTGTCATAGGCAGGTGAATAATATCAATTTTAAGTAACAATGGGGCAGAGCTGATGGCTAAGGGTAATGGTTTATTGTACGGTAAGCGTGGTTTAATTTTGGGGTTGGCCAATAATCGCTCCATCGCTTGGGGAATCGCTAAAGCGGCAAGTAACGCAGGGGCAGAGCTTGCTTTTACCTATCAGGGTGAAGCAATGAAAAAGCGTGTTGAGCCTTTGGCTGAAGAATTAAAGGGATTTGTTTGTGGACATTGTGATGTTTCTGACAGTGTCTCTATTGATACGGTTTTTAGAGAAATAGAGAAGAAATGGGGAAAACTCGATTTTTTAGTTCATGCTATTGGTTTTTCTGATAAAGATGAATTAAGCGGTCGTTATATTGATATCAGCGAATCAAATTTTATGATGACCATGAATATTTCCGTTTATTCCCTAACAGCTCTAACAAAGCGTGCAGAGAAATTAATGTCAGATGGTGGTTCAATCTTGACACTAACCTATTATGGTGCAGAAAAAGTTGTTCCCAATTATAATGTAATGGGGGTTGCCAAAGCAGCTCTTGAAGCGAGCGTGAAATATTTAGCGGTAGATTTAGGTCCCAAAAATATTCGTGTTAATGCTATATCTGCTGGACCAATTAAAACGTTAGCGGCTTCTGGTATTGGTGATTTTCGTTATATTTTAAAATGGAATGAATATAATGCTCCATTACGTCGTACGGTAACAATTGAAGAGGTTGGTGATTCTGCACTTTATTTTCTTTCAGATTTGTCTCGTTCTGTTACCGGTGAAGTCCATCATGTCGATTCGGGTTATAATATCATAGGTATGAAAGCAGTTGATGCACCAGACATTTCTGTCGTTAAAGAATAAAGTTTGGTTTATAAGATTTTATTAGACAGCAATAGTTTGACCAAATTTAAGGTGTCCAAGAGTATTTGGGAGAAAAGAGTTGTCTTGTGTATAGCACACAACATACGTTATCGTTGTATATATTTGACAGAGAAATGGATCTTTTTTCATGTCGCATAATACATTTGGTCATTTGTTTCGTGTAACAACATGGGGTGAAAGTCATGGTGCTGCTCTTGGTTGTGTCATTGATGGTTGTCCACCTGGAATTATTTTTACTCTTGCAGAAGTTCAAGCTTATCTTGATAAACGCAAACCAGGACAATCAAAATACACAACGCAGCGCCGAGAACCAGATGAAGTAGAGGTCCTTTCAGGAGTTGTTGTTCAAGACGATGGAACGACATTGGTGACAACAGGTACACCAATTTCTCTGTTGATTCGAAACACAGATCAGCGTTCGAAGGATTATAGCTCGATTGCCCATCAATATCGTCCAGGACATGCGGATTATACTTATGATATTAAATATGGCATTCGTGATTTTCGAGGTGGGGGACGTGCTTCGGCACGAGAGACAGCAGCGCGTGTTGCAGCTGGTGCATTTGCTCGTAAAATCGTTCCTGGTTTGATTGTCCGAGGAGCAGTGATAGCAATTGGTCCTCATAATATTAATCGTGATCGTTGGGATTGGTCAGAGGTTAATAATAATCCTTTTTTTACAGCTGATGCAGAGATGGTTCACATTTTTAGTGATTATATCAGTGAACTCCGTAAAGAGGGAACATCTGTTGGTGCGGTTGTTGAGATCGTTGCAGAAAATGTTCCGGCAGGTTTAGGAGCCCCTATTTACGCAAAGCTTGATCAAGATATTGCCTCGTTACTTATGTCGATTAATGCGGTAAAAGGTGTGGAAATTGGTGATGGTTTTGCGGCAGCCCGCTTGAGGGGAGAAGAAAATGCCGATGAAATGCGAATGGGAAATGATGGAAAACCGCTTTTTTTATCCAATCATGCTGGAGGTATTTTAGGGGGAATATCGAGTGGACAGCCAATTATTGCACGTTTTGCGGTCAAGCCTACTTCATCAATTTTAACCCCTCGTCGCTCCATAGATGTTGATGGTCATGATGTAGACGTTATAACGAAGGGACGTCATGATCCATGTGTTGGGATTCGTGCTGTTCCTGTTGGTGAAGCGATGGTTGCTTGTGCTATTGCTGACCATTATCTAAGACATCGCGGTCAAGTTGGGTGAGTGAGAAGGTGAACAATGGCATATGATGAAAAAAAAATTGTTTCTGCACTTAAAGCTTTTGAATGCGGTGAAATCGTTGTGGTAACAGATGATGGTGACCGTGAAAATGAGGGAGATTTAACTGTTGCTGCAGCGCATTGTACAGAAGAAAAGATGGCGTTTATTCTTCGTCATACAACAGGTATTGTGTGTACACCTATGCCAAAAAAAGAAGCACAACGGTTTAATCTTTCTCCTATGGTACCAGATAATAACTCTGCACATGGGACGCAGTTTACAGTTACTGTTGATTTTAAACACGGCATAACAACAGGGATTTCAGCGCACGATCGTACATTAGCGGTGCGTAATCTTGCCAATTCAAATGCAAGTGCGGATGATTTTGTTCGTCCAGGGCATGTTTTTCCTTTGATTGCGCATGAAGGGGGAGTGCTCATGCGTTCAGGTCACACGGAGGCTGCTGTTGATTTATGTAAATTAGCTAATTTGCCGCCGGTTGGTGTTATCGGTGAGTTAGTTAATGATGATGGAAGCGTTAAACATGGTGATCAGATTATGAAATTTGCGCAAGAACATCGGTTGCATATTATAACGGTTGCAGATTTAATTGCTTACCGCCAACGTAAGGAAATATTGATCAAAAATGTTGGAGAAATGCCTATTGAAACATTTGTAGGTCCCGCTATTATTCAAAGTTATCAACTCCCTTGGGAAGCCGTTCAGCATATTGCAATTGTTTTTGGTGATGTCCGTGAGGGGGAGGATATTCCTGTGTATTTACATCATGAAAACATTATAAATGACGTTTTTTGTCAAACTTCAGATATTATGGTGATGATGCGGCGTATGATGGAAAAAGAAAAACGTGGCGTATTTATTTATTTGCGTGAAGGATCTGTTATACAATCAACTATTGGTATTCAAAACATGGCAAGAGACAGTTCAGAAAACCATGTGCAGGCGATTGAACGCGAAGCAGAATGGCGCAAAATTGGTTTAGGATCACAAATTTTAAAATATTTAGGAATAGGCTCTGTTATTGTTTATGCTTCTAAAGAGCATCATTATGTAGGTTTAGAAAATTTTGGAATTCGTATATCCAGAACAGATATTTTTTGAGGTTCATATGAAAAAAGAGATACAAGAGGGGGATATTACGACCTTAAGCTTCGAGCAAGCGCTTAAGCAACTTGAAGTTATTGTCGAAAATTTGGAACGTGGCGATGTGCCTTTGGAACAATCCATTGATATTTATGAACGCGGTGAAGCGCTTAAAAAGCATTGTGAAAAACTCTTAAGAGTTGCTGAAGCTAAAGTTGAAAAAATCCAGTTTTCAGAAGGAGGTTCTCCAGAAGGAGTAGAACCACTTGATGCTAAATAATATTAAATCTTTTTGGATATTTGTTGCTGGATTAAGCAGTGCAATAACCTTATTGTGTAGAATAACAAATTTTATTGATTTCTTTTTTATAAAATAAGTTACAAATGGGAAAAATCATAAATTATCTCGAATAGAGAAGAGTCTTTTTTAGTAAAAAAGATGCAAAGCTGTCAATAAAAGAGTAGAGAAGATGTATTTTTACCGTTGCGTTCTCTTGAGTTAAGGTAACAGGAGGGAGTTTTTTTGTCTCATGTTTTAACACCAGTGCTTGACCGTGTTTGTTTTCCGCAAGATTTGCGGGCATTGCCTGAGTCTGATTTGGTACAGTTGGCTGATGAGTTGCGGGCAGAAACAATTGATGCGGTTTCTGTAACAGGTGGTCATCTTGGGGCAGGACTTGGCGTTGTTGAGCTCACTGTTGCATTACATTATGTTTTTAATACACCAGAGGATAGGATTATTTGGGATGTTGGTCATCAAACCTATCCGCACAAGATTTTAACGGGGCGTAGAGAAAAAATTCGCACATTACGTCAAGAGGGCGGATTATCTGGTTTTACAAAACGTTCAGAAAGTGTGTATGATCCATTTGGAGCGGGGCATTCATCTACTTCTATTTCAGCAGGGCTTGGCATGGCGGTGGCAAGTGCTTTGAAAGCAGAGACAAGGCGCAATATCATAACTGTCATTGGTGATGGTGCAATGTCTGCGGGTATGGCTTATGAAGCCATGAACAACGCTGGTGCTTTGAATGCACGCTTGATTGTTGTTCTTAATGATAACGATATGTCTATAGCACCACCTACAGGTGCTATGAGTGCACATCTTGCACGGTTAGTATCTCATCCTTCTTATCGTCATTTGCGTGAACGCGTAAAGATGTTAAGCGAAAAATTGCCAAAGTTTTTTGGGGATAAGGCCCGTCGTTCAGAGGAATTTGCGCGTGGACTTTTGGTTGGGGGAACTTTATTTGATGAGCTTGGCTTTTATTATGTTGGCCCCATAGATGGGCACAATTTGGGGCATTTATTACCTGTTTTTAAAAATGTTCGTGAATATCCTAATGGTCCTGTTTTGGTGCATGTTGTAACCCATAAGGGAAAGGGATATCCCCCTGCAGAAGCCTCGTCTGATAAATATCATGGTGTTAATCGTTTTGATGTCACGACAGGAAAACAGGTTAAAGCATCAAGCGATATTCTACCCTACACCAAGGTATTTTCTAAAGCTTTATCAGAAGAAGCGCGCCATGATGATAAGATTGTGGGCATAACAGCAGCGATGCCAACAGGGACAGGTCTTGATTCTTTTGCGGAAAAATTTCCAGAAAAAATGTTTGATGTTGGTATTGCAGAGCAACATGCCGTAACTTTTGCGGCAGGACTTGCTTGTGAAGGGTATAAGCCTTTTGTTGCAATTTATTCTACTTTTTTACAGCGTGCTTATGATCAAATTATTCATGATGTATCAATTCAAAAATTACCGGTACGTTTTGCTATTGACCGCGCAGGCTTTGTGGGGGCAGATGGTGCAACACATGCTGGAAGTTTTGATATTGTTTTTTTGTCCACTCTTCCTGACTTTGTTGTTATGGCACCTTCAGATGAACTTGAACTGATGCATATGGTGCGTACAGCTGCAGCCTATGATCAGGGTCCCATTTCTTTTCGTTATCCACGTGGTGAGGGGATTGGTATAGATTTACCGCAACGTGGTGAGTTATTAGAAATTGGAAAAGGGCGTGTTCTGCGTGAAGGAAATAGAATCGCTTTGGTTTGTTTTGGAACGCGGATGTCAGAAGTGTTGCAAGCTGCTGATGCGTTGGAGGCTGAAGGATTGTCTACAACGGTTGCAGATGCACGGTTTGCAAAACCTTTAGATAAAGATTTGATGCGTCGTTTGGCACGTGAGCATGAGGTATTGGTGACAATTGAAGAAGGTGCAATCGGTGGATTTGGAGCGCACATATTACAATTTTTAGCGCAAGAAGGGCTCTTAGAGCATGGTTTGAAAGTTCGTACACTAAAATTTCCTGATGAATATTTGAATCATGGTTCACCAGAAAAAGTTCTTTCACGTGTCGGACTTGACGCTATGGGTATTTTAAACACGGTTTTTGCTGTTTTGGGACGCGAGATTCGAACAGGATAGAAAATTCGAGTATGAGATGGCTTCCAGAAAAAGACTCGATATTCTTTTAGTTGAAAAAAACTTTTTTACGACACGTTCACGCGCACGTGATGCAATTATGCGCCAAACTGTTAAAGTTAACGGAGAAATCGTTTTTAAAGCTGGGCAAATCGTTTTTGATGATGCAGAGATTACCGTTTGTGATCCAGCGCAGAATTATGTTTCTCGGGCAGCGTTAAAATTGATTGCTGCACTTGATGCATTTCCAATTGTAACGGACAAAGTGACAGCCATTGATGTTGGTGCATCAACAGGTGGTTTTACGCAAGTTCTCTTAGAGCGTGGAGCAGATCATGTCATTGCGGTTGATGTTGGGCATCATCAATTTGATAAACGTTTATTGGGCAACAGTGCTATAACGTTATTAGAAGGCTTGAATGTTAGAGATTTTCAACAGGAACATTTAGGTGGGCGAGAAATTGATCTTATTGTTTCAGATGTTAGCTTTATTTCTCTCAAACTTGCATTGCCTCCCGTTTTGTCTTTAGCCAAGAAGGGCGCCCAAGCTGTTTTACTGGTAAAGCCTCAGTTTGAGGTTGGTCGTAAACACTTTAGTAAGGGAGGAATATTAAATCCATCAAGTGCTAAAGAAACTGCTGAGGCACTTTTTGTTTGGTTAAATACACAAACAGGGTGGAGTGCAAAAGGTTTAATTTCTTCCCCTATTACAGGTGGTGATGGCAACGTGGAATATTTACTATTCGGAGAAAAACAAGAGTGAATGACAATGTCATAATCGATCATATCGGAGCAAATGGTTATGGTATTGCTAAGACGTCTCACGGCTTCGTTTCTGTTCCTTTTACTTTACCAGGAGAGTGTGCTGAAATTACTGTTCATGGAAAATATGCAACATATATAGCATTAAAAGAAAAATCATCAGAACGCATTGATACTCTTTGTCAGCATTTTGGAGAATGTGGAGGGTGTACTCTTCAGCATTGGCATATGGATGCTTATCGCGTATGGAAACAACAATTGGTTGTTGAGGCGCTTAAAAAGTATGGACTTAATAATGTTGTTGCGCCTTTAATAGAATGTAAACCTTATAGCCGACGGCGGATTACTCTAACAGCATCCATGACCCCACAGGGGCAAAAAGTTGGTTTTAACCGTTATCTCTCTCATGAGATTGTAGCTCTTGAGGAATGCCCAGTAAGCCGTCCAGAGCTTATTTCTCAGTTGCATAATATCAGAGAGCTCTGTGCTTTTCTAAAGAACTCTGCCAAACGGTTTCATGTTACGATAACATGTGTTGAAAATGGTTTAGATGTTGCTTTAAGCGGTTGCATTATACACCATGAATCACTTCGTCAGAAAATGATCAGTGCTGCTCTTTCATATGGGATTATACGTTTATCTGTTGACGGTGAAGTTTTGGTTGAACGAGAAAAACCAGAGATTTACTTTGGAGATGTCCGTGTTGAATTTCCTTCTGGTGGTTTTCTGCAAGCAACTTGTGAAGCGGAAAATATAATGGGCAATATTATTTTGACTCATTTAAAAAAAGCAAAGAATGCTGTTGATTTGTTTTCAGGGGTAGGAACATTTACCTTGCGTATGGCAAAAAAGATGAGTGTTCATGCAGTAGAAAATAATGAAGATGCATTAAGAAATCTAAATACAGCAGCACGTTTTGCGACTGGTTTAAAAACGGTCACTTGTGAAAAACGTGATCTTTTCCGACATCCCCTTTCTGTAAAGGAACTTGAATGTTTTGAGAGTGTTGTTTTGGATCCTCCCCGTGCTGGTGCAGAGCAACAAGTACGTGAATTAGCGAAGACAACAGTATCACGTGTTGTGGCAATTTCTTGTAATCCTACTACATTTGCTCGTGATTTATCTCTTCTTGTTGCAGGGGGGTATACAGTAGAAAAAATCATACCGATCGATCAATTTTTATGGTCACCACATGTCGAAATTGTTGCTGTTTTGAGCAAAAAGAAAAAAAAGAAAGGTTGGAAACTTTAGCCTAATTTTTTTTAAAAGTTTACCTGAGTATTATTATAAAATCTCTCCAAAATTTATCTATAATAATAACCTTTTTCTCGTTGATCTAAGAGCACTGAATGTAGAAAGTGCTTTTTTATTATGAAATATAAAAGACAAGTTACCCCACACAAAAAAACCACAAAAAAGACGAATGGATTACGAAGAATATGTGTCTGAATAAGCCTGTTCCATCGTTATATTTGCCATCTCCCAATGTTTCTAAAATTCTTGGTACTTGAGACGGTCCATAAGAAGAATCTTTAGTTCTTTCTTGTACAGTTTTTATCCATATAACTCTCCCTGCCTGTAATGTATAAACGAATGATTTTGATTGGTTCAACAGACACAGATTTAAAATGAGAGAATCTTACGGTATTCAAGGTTCTAATACAATATGAATAACGCTAGATTATCTTTATAAATCAATGCATTGTACCCCCTCACAAAATGGTCGTAATAGACGAGAAGGAAGCAATACGGGGAAGGAATGAGCAAGCTTATTCCTCTATAAGCGCAGTTCCACCGATTGTCATATTATTGATTCGAAGGTGAGGTTGGCCAACACCAACAGGGACATTTTGGCCAGCTTTTCCACACATACCAATACCATTATCTAGTTTACTATCATTACCAATCATTGTGATACGTTTCATAGCATCCGGTCCATTTCCAATAAGAGTTGCCCCTTTGATTGGTGCACAAATTTTACCATTTTCTACTCGGTATGCTTCAGTACATTCAAAGACGAATTTTCCAGAAGTAATATCAACTTGTCCTCCACCAAATGAAACAGCATAGATACCACTTTTAAGTGAAGAAAGGATTTCTTCAGGTGTTTTATCTCCTCCTAGCATGATTGTATTGGTCATTCGTGGCATTGGTGCATAAGCATAAGATTCACGCCGTCCATTTCCAGTTGATTTACCTCCCATAAGCCGTGCATTAAGCCTGTCTTGCATAAAACCAACGAGCTTTCCATCTTCAATGAGAACGTTATATCCTGAAGGGGTCCCCTCATCATCAACAGTGAGAGAGCCACGGCATTGTGGAATTGTTCCGTCATCAACAACTGTAACACCTTTTGCTGCAACTTGTTGTCCTAAAAGTCCAGCAAAAGCGGATGTTTTTTTACGGTTAAAGTCACCTTCTAAACCATGACCTACGGCTTCATGGAGCATAACACCAGGCCATCCGTTGGCTAAGACAACATCAAAAGATCCAGCAGGTGCTGCTTCTGCTTCTAAATTTGTTAAAGCCATACGTAAGGCTTCATCTGCAGCTTTCTTCCAATTGTCTTCATGAATAAATTGGTTAAATGCTTGTCTCCCTCCACACCCATAAAAACCATTTTCACGTCGATTGCCTTCAGCTACGACCACAGATATAGAAAGTCGCACAAGGGGACGAATATCACGAACCAAATAACCATCTGCACGTAAAATTTCAACATGTTGTAGCGAGCCGGAAAGAGAAACAGTCACTTGATGCAATTTATCATTTTTAGCACGTAAATAGGCATCAATTTTTTGCAAAAGAGCACTTTTTTCTTCAAATGATGGAGCATCAAGGGGATTATGCGGTTGATAAAGTCTTTTGTTTGTTTGTTGAGGTGCTATACTATAAGGCCCTGCATGATTATTATAGGTAACAGCTTTAGCAGCTTCACTGGCACGTTTGAGTGCAGCAGCTGATAACTCACTAGAGTGAGCATATCCAGTAGCCTCTCCAGCAACAACGCGTAGTCCAAATCCCATATCTTGATGAAATGAGCCGTTTTTAAGCTGCCCATTATCAAATAAAAGAGCTTCGCTTTCTGTGTACTCAAGGTAAAGCTCACCATCATCAGCATGATGAAGTGTTTCCTGTACAAGTGATTGCACTTTAGAGGAAGCAATATCAAAATGATCAATCAGCGATTTCATAAGAATTATCCTATTTTTATGGGGGCTTAGAAGATTTTTATCAATCTAATTTTAAGAATCTCTCAAAATATACGATGAAATTTCAATCGTTTAAAGTGTATTGATTTCACTCATGTTGGTAAGGTTGCATAGGCGTCGCCAAGACCATGAAGGTCAACAAAACCTCCAATCCCTTGTTCCGGAGTTGTAAAGATAAAATAGGTTGCCATTTTTCCTTTTAAAAAGAGCTGCAATATGTCTTCTTTAAGAAAGGCTTCAGCAACACAATTATCACCAAGACAACGACGATATTCCATTCTGCCCATATTTTTATCGTCAATTTTAATTCCAACGCCAGGACGTAATTCAACGCGAATCGGAACAAAAACACGCATCAAGGCACCTTGCTTTTGAGGAAGTTTATAAAATGTAACGCGCAAGGTAATATCTTGACGCCCTTGTGTGTGAACGTTTTGTACAACTTCACACTGCATGTTAGGTGTACCTGGTGGTAGAGAACAAACTTTTGTCCATGCACCATAGGTTTGTGGAGCAGGGACACTTTGCGCATAGGGTGTTTGTGCAAATGCATGACTGATAAAACTACTATAAAGTGTGTAAAAAACAGTGCCAATAAAAAAAGTTTTTTTGAGTAATTTATAAAGTATCACAGAAAATCCTATCCGACTTAACACTCACAACCATACATAGATTTACATAAAAAATGAATTCCCTATAAAAAACTATAACACAAAATCAGTATTTACCCAAATATATTAATTCATAGGATATATTTTTATGATACACTTGTAATATGGGAAAGAACGTTGATTGAAAAAATGTGTTTTTATTGCCAGTATTTTCATCTACTTTTAGGGTATACGTGCGAAAGAGATATTTCATATTTTCTCAAAAATACGATTGGTCTTAATTGGTCATTTCCATACGCTAGATAATATTTGTCAGATAATATTGGGTTTGTGAATGACAGAAATGGAAAAGGGCTTTGAGTGGAATGTCAGTTTCAGAAAAGTTATCGGTTGTGAATGGTAAATCAACGCCACCAAAATCCACTATTAGTGATTATATCACATTATTAAAGCCACGTGTTATGTCTCTTGTGATCTTTACGGCTTTAGTTGGTTTGATGGTGTCTCCTGTTCCTATCAATCCGTGGTATGGTTTTTTAGCAATTTTATGTATTGCTGCTGGTGGCGGTGGTGCGGGAGCACTGAACATGTGGTATGATGCTGACATTGATGCTGTGATGGAACGGACTAAAAAGCGTCCCATTCCCATGGGTAAAATCAGCTCTCAAAAGGCATTTATTTTTGGCATGGTTCTTTCTATGCTCTCGGTATTGGTTATGGGGAGCTTCATTAATTGGTTTGCGGCATTTTTTCTTGCTTTTACGATTTTCTTTTATGTCGTTATCTATACAATTTGGTTAAAGCGTATCACACCACAAAATATTGTTATTGGTGGTGCTTCTGGGGCTTTTCCACCAATGATTGGATGGGCCGCGGCAACAGGGACAGTGAGTATTGATAGCTTTTTATTATTTTTGATCATTTTTATGTGGACCCCCCCCCATTTTTGGTCTCTTTCTTTATTTTCATCTCTTGATTATGAGGCTGCAGGCATCCCTATGATGCCTAATGTACGAGGTGAACATTCAACAAAAAAACAGATTTTATTTTATACTATTTTGATGGCATTATGTGCTGCTGCTCCTTGCTTTATTGGTCTTGGCGGAATTTTTTATGCTATTTTTTCAACAATTTTAAGCATTATCTTTATTTATTTTGCTTATCGTTTATGGAAAGCTGATACACATAATGAAACTATTTTGATGGCCAAAAAAACGTTTTTCTTTTCGTTACTCTATTTGGCAGCTATCTTTGGAGTTCTTTTGATTGAATCTCTTGTTTGGTATTTTATCGCTCTTTAGGCAAATAAAATGAAAAAGCAAATTTAAAAAGAGCTTTTCTTCAAGAAAATTCTGTAAGAAAACACGATAGAGTCTGTTCTTATGCAAAAGATGATATTGCGCGTTTTTTTACATTGCTTATTCATGTATAATAATAGGTTGTTTGAATATATAGCTAAAACTATAGAGATTAAGGATGATTTATGTCTGGACTTCCCCCTTTAACGATACGTCTTTGTGGTCCACGTGGATTTTGTGCAGGGGTTGATCGTGCTATCCAGATTGTTCTGCTTGCATTAAAAAAATATAGTGCTCCAGTATATGTTCGTCATGAAATTGTACACAACCGCTACGTGGTTGAGGGATTACAGCAACGGGGAGCTGTTTTTGTCGAAGAACTTGATGAGATTCCAGAAGAACATCGCAATCAACCGGTTGTTTTTTCTGCTCATGGTGTACCAAAATCTGTTTCAGAAGAAGCGCGATGCTATAATTTGTTTTATCTCGATGCAACATGTCCGTTGGTCTCGAAAGTGCATAAACAAGCGATACGACATCAACGTCATGGTCGTCATGTTATATTGATTGGTCATGCTGGTCATCCTGAGGTGATAGGGACAATGGGACAGCTTGAAGAAGGGGCTGTGACGCTTATTGAAACGATAGAAGATGCTTTGCATTATCAACCCAATGATCCAGATAAATTAGGATTTGTGACACAAACAACGCTTTCTGTTGAAGATACTGCAGGAATTATCGATATATTACATCAACGTTTTCCTACATTAGCAGCCCCAGCGGCTGAGTCAATTTGCTATGCTACAACGAATCGACAAGATGCGGTTAAAGCAGCGGCAAAGGGGAGCGATTTGTTTTTGATTGTTGGAGCACCAAATTCTTCTAATTCACGACGTTTAGTAGAGGTTGCCGAAAAGTCTGGTGCGCGGCAAGCTATTTTAGTTCAGCGCGCTGATGAAATTAATTTTGAAAACCTAAAATCTCTTTCTATTGTCAGTCTTTCAGCAGGGGCTTCGGCTCCTGAAATTATTATTGATGAAATTATTTCAGCATTTCGTGAGCGTTATGATGTCACAATAGAATTAGCTGAAACAGCGGTAGAAACGGAAAAATTTTTAGTGAGTCGCGAATTACGTGACGTCATTTTAACGTCTCAAGATATGGCTTTCGTCAATGGTCAAGCAAATAATGCAAAAAATGAAAATCAGAATACAAACATATCTACAACGAAAGCAGAATAATGGCCGTTTATACAGATATTCACCCAAATGATTTAAAAGTGTTTTTAACACGTTATGCAATAGGATCACTTTTGTCTTATCAAGGTATAGAGGAGGGGATTGAAAATTCTAATTTTATGTTAGAGACAACACAAGGGCGATTTATTTTAACACTTTATGAAAAGCGTATTTCAAAAGATGATTTACCTTTTTTTTGTCGCTTGATGCAGCATTTAGGACAGCGTGGAATTCCTTGTCCTCAACCTGTTATTCAAAATGATGGAATGATGATCTGTGAACTAGCAGGACGTCCTGCCGCTATTATTACTTTTCTGGAAGGAGAGTGGATCCGCCAGCCCAATATAGATCATTGTGGCGAAGTGGGGATGGGGCTCGCACAATTACATTTAGCAGGACAGGATTTTACACTTAGTCGTAAAAATACTCTTTCTGTTATGGATTGGAAGGTCTTGTGGCAACGTTGTCAAACCAAAGAAGATGCATTGTTAAAAGAATTTGGACAAAAAATTGAGTTGGAATTGGCTTTTTTACAGAAAAATTGGCCGTTCAATTTACCAATAGGCATTATTCATGCAGATCTATTTAATGATAACGTCTTTTTTGTGAATCATCGTCTTTCTGGGATGATAGATTTCTATTTTGCTTGTAATGACTTTTTTGCTTATGATTTAGCGATCTGTTTAAATGCTTGGTGCTTTGAGCCTGATCATTCCTATAATCTTACCAAAGCACGTAAGTTATTGGAAAGTTATCAAAAAATAAGACCATTGATCCCTTTAGAATTGGACAAGATGGTTTTATTAGCTCGTGGTGCGTCTCTACGTTTCTTACTCACACGTCTATATGATTGGTTTAATACACCGCCTAATAGCTTTGTTATTAAGAAAGATCCATGGGAGTATTGGCACAAGCTTTGTTTTTTCAGTAATGTAAATTCGCTAAGTGAATTAGGTTTTTAAATTTTATGGCAACTCAACAAAAAGTCGTTGAAATTTATACAGATGGTGCTTGCTCAGGGAACCCTGGAATTGGAGGATGGGGGGCAATTTTACGCTGGAATGGTCATGAACGGGAGCTTTATGGCGGTAAGATTCATACGACAAACAATCAAATGGAACTCATGGCGGCTATTTGTGCATTAAAGGCGCTTAAAGAGCCCTGTTTGGTCGATCTTTATACAGACTCAGTTTATGTGCGTAACGGTATATCTAAGTGGATTGAAGATTGGAAAAAGAATAATTGGCGCACCGCATCAAAAAGTCCTGTTAAAAATATGGAGCTATGGCAAGCTCTTGAGGATGCTAGTTCTTGTCATACAGTCAGATGGCACTGGGTAAAAGGGCATGCGGGACATCCAGAAAATGAACGCGCAGATGCCCTTGCTCGCAAAGCAATTACTCAATATCGTGAAAATGGACGTTTTCCAGCATAATTGCTGTTTGGGAGCTTTTTCTTTTATCACGGAGTCGCAAGCGGGGTTGGCTGCGTATGGAATATGAATGTTCCACTTAAGGCGTGATCTTTAAAAGAAACTGTA
The DNA here is from genome assembly GCF_042195515.1 of Bartonella sp. CB10SXKL. Classification (NCBI taxonomy): domain Bacteria; kingdom Pseudomonadati; phylum Pseudomonadota; class Alphaproteobacteria; order Hyphomicrobiales; family Bartonellaceae; genus Bartonella; species Bartonella sp. CB10SXKL. Next base: position 26,211 of record NZ_JBHION010000002.1, read on the forward strand.
TAAAAAATTTTTTGGTTTATTTCTTCTGGTGCGAAATAGAGTGGAGCACTGAAGAGTGTATATTCTGCGTTATCACTGACTTTTCTTGCTGCTCCAATTTGCATTTCTCCTCCATCTAAAAAGAGAGAGGAAGGTGTAGTTTTGTTGTTATTTTGTATTTTTATAAGAAGGGTACTGTTATTTTTTTCGGCACTTATTTTTAGTGCATTCTGCATCATGCGGGGCAAAGAATCTTGCGCCTTTTTTAAGAAGGAAGCAGGAAGATGTTTATTTTTAAGAGCAGATGGCGAAAAATCAAAGTTAATAGTAAATGGAAGACAGATCTTATTACATAATCCAAGAGTGAAAGCACCACTTAAATTTTTGCTTGAACCAGAAAGATTGAAGGGCAATATTACTTTATCTTTATAACCTAATGACCAATCATTTTCTGTTTCAAAAAGCTGTGGAGTAGGATAAAAGATTTCATAAGAAATCTGTTGGTTGAAATTAAAAAATGGTGCCATGCCAGAATTACCTGGATTACGCCAGTAAGTTTTCCATCCTGGTTTAAGCTCAATTTCAATAATGCCTTCTCTTATTCCAGAAAGAGAAGGTTCAGTGATCGCTAATCGGATACGACCACCATCTGATTCATACCAAGATGTTGCGAAAAGCTGGAGTTTTTGTTCTGTTTGAGCATTTACAGGAATGTTAAGTAATTCTAAAACTATGAATGTTAAGCTTAAAGTAACGAAAAGCTTTTTATAAAAGAAAGTTGCGATATTTTGTAAATTTGTAAATATACGACTTTTTTTCATTGGAGTTTTATTTTCCTAGTGTGCTAAATGAACAAACTTTTATCATGTAAATTATGGAGAATAACAGATTAATGAAGCGGTGTAATGGCTTTTTAGGTGGACAATTACTCATAGCAATGCCTGGGATGAATGACAAACGCTTTATTCGTTCTGTTATTTATATTTGTGCGCATTCTAATGCCGGTGCGATGGGCATCATTCTTAATCAATTGCATCATATTGATTTTCCAGAGCTTTTGCTTCATTTGGGAGTCATAGACAGTGGCCAAAAAAAAAGTCTTTCTGAACCAATAAAACAGTTTCCAGTTCGCTATGGTGGTCCTGTTGATCCTTTGCGTGGTTTTGTCCTTCATTCAGATGATTATGCTTGTGAAGAAACTGTTTTTATTGCAGATAAGATCTGTTTTACTGCGACAATTGATATATTAAAAGCCATCAGTTGCGAACAAGGTCCGCAACATGCACTGGTCGCATTAGGCTATGCTGGATGGAAAGCGGGGCAACTTGAGGCAGAAATTTCTACAAATGGTTGGCTAATCAGTTCTACATCACCTAGTTTTCTTTTTGAAAGCGATTTAAGCTGCAAGTATGATAAAAGTTTAACACGCATGGGTATCGATCCAACTTATCTTGCTTCTGAAATGGGACACGCGTAGAGTTTTTTCTAAGCTTTTTAACTTTACACGTTATTTTATCCATTATGTTTTTATTTTATAAGGGAAATGGCTCTGAACGAGTGTAATTAATTCTTCTATGGCAATCGGTTTCGTCACAAGTGTACTTTGAACATATTTACAGCCTTCTTGACGAAGAAAGATTGCTTCTTTTTCATTTTCAACACCTTCTGCGATAATTTGCAAATTAAGATCTGTTGCCATATTAATGATAGACTTTAGAACAATTTTCTTCTTAAGAGAGTCGATTGAGATAAGTGAACGATCAAGTTTAACCATATCAAATGGATAACGTACGAGATAGGTCAGAGACGAATAACCTGTTCCAAAATTATCGAGTGCGAGATTCATTCCCAGTGTTTTAATTTGTTCAAGAAAGTGCGCTGATTGTTCAGGATTATTTCTTAAGACAAATTCAGATATTTCAATCATCAGACGCCCTTTGTGGAGCGGATGGCGAAGCAAAGCGGCACGCAATTGACTGATAAAACGAGGATGAATCATTTCAGCGCTTGGTAAATTAATTGAAATAAAGAAAGATTGTTGGGAAAACTTTTCTTGTACATTTATAAGATCAATAATGGCATTATCGATGATAAATTGTGACAAATCCATAACAATTTGTTCATTTTCTACGATTTTTATGAAATCAGAGACATTTAAATTTCCATAAGTGGGATGATGCCATTCTACAATTGTTTCAAAACCAATAATATGTCCGTCTGATAAATTAAGAATAGGATGGTAGAGGATTTTCATCTCATTACGTTTTATGGCATAATGAACATCTTTCTCCAGAGTATTATGTTCGAGACCCAAAGTGCGAAAATTAGGACGAAAAGGTTCAATATGGTTTCCACCCATTTGTTTTGCGCGAATCATCGCTAATTCACTATCATTAAAAATATCTTTAGCCGTCGATCGGCTTTCACTCCATGTAACCAATCCGATAGAGGTTGAAAGGATTATTTTGTTTTCTGAAAGTGAAATAGGTGCTGAAATTGTTTTGTGCAAATGATCTGCAAATGCTGCAATTTTTTGTGGTTCGGTTTCACTAAGTAAAATAATTGCAAAGCGGTCTGCTGAAAGACGCGATAAGGTGTCTTGAAAGTTAATGAGACGATTTAAACGACGTGCGATTATAAGCAGTACAGTATCCCCAACTGCTATGCCTAATTTGCGATTAATTTGGCGAAAATTGTCAAAATCAATCATAAAGACAGTCGGTCTAATTTTGATATTTGCTTTCGCTAAAGAGGTATAATTTTGTAGTCTATCAAAGAAAATTTGTTGGTTAGGAAGTCCGGTTAAGCTGTCGTGGATTGCATCATGCAATAAGCGTTCTTCGGATTTTTTATGGTTAGTAATATTGACAATGGTTCCAATGACACGTGTGATTTTTCCATCTTTTTGCATAGCCGGACGTGCACGAAGAGAAAACCAATGATAATAACCACCACCGGAAGAAAGACGAAAAATTTGATCAATGCGCCCTTTTTTATTTTTAAGAATGATATCCAATACAGCTTGAAAGCGTTCACGATCATCATGGTGCAAGGCTGAAATCCAGTTGCGCATAGGTCCATTGAGGTTATGAATTTCAGTACCAAAAAGGGTTGCCATGTTTGGATGTACAACAATACGGTCACGCTCGATATTCCAATCCCAAATAATATTTCCAGCTCCCTTTGCTGCGAGTACTTGTTGTTCCAGGTCGGAAAATATTCCTTCATGGAAAGCGTCATTAGAAAAAGTTTGTTGCAGGACAGTAAAGCTTATGAGAAGAACAATGAGCACTAATCCCCCCGCTAATGCTGGCTGGATAATATCATTGTTTAAATGTCCAGCTATGCAAGCGTAGGCTCCAACACACCAAAAGCTAATGAGCAACCATGTTGGAATAAGCATAATAGCGCGGTCATAGCTTCTGATTGAGAAATAGATGATTAATATTATACCAAGCACAGCGGTAAGGCCAAAAGACAAACGCGCAATTCCAGCTGCTCTGATGGGATCATAAATAGCAAAGGCTCCTAGACTGCAAAAGGCAATGGTCCAAGCGATAGCACCGTAACTAAAATGATAATGCCAGCGGTTAAGGCTGAGATAGGTAAAAAGAAAAATGAAGAGTGTAGCAGTAAGAGCTACTTCTGTACCAGCACGCCAGATTGGTTGTGTTGTGAGTGTAACTGCAAAGAATTTATTTAAAAAGTTGAAGTCAATACCAATATAAAAAAGCACTGCCCAAGCAACAGCAGCTGTTGCAGGAAACAGCCCTGTTCCACGGACGACGAAGAGAACAGTTAACAAAAGCGCTAAGAGACCTGATATCCCGAGAAGAATACCATGATAAAGCGTATAAGAATTAATTGCATCTTTATAAGCTTCAGGTTGCCATAAATAGATTTGCGGTAGATTTGCAGAGTTAAGTTCGGCCACAAATGTAACAACAGCACCAGGGTTAAGAGTAATACGAAAGATATCAGAGTTTGCACTAAGTTGACGATCGAGGGAAAAACCTTCGCTTGGCGTTATGGATTGAATCCTTGCTGATCCAAGGTCTGGCCAAAAAAATCCAGAACGTGCCATGCGGTAATGGGGGGCAACAATGAGACGATCAACTTGTTCATCTGTTGGATTTGCAAGAGAAAAAACTGCCCAATTTCCGGAAAATTTTTCATTTTTTGCCTGCACTTCAATACGCCATACAATACCATCTGGTCCTGGCGCTGTACTTGTTTGAAAAATAGAGTTGTTTGTATGGTGAATTTCAATTGCTTTTGAGAGATCAAGAGCAGCATCTTGAGAAGAAATTTTAACTGGCTCAATTGCTTGTGCTGATGTAAGATGGACAAAAGAACTAACGACTACAATGAAAATGATGTCAATTATTTTACGCAAACTCTTCACAATGTCCCACTCTCAATATTTTAGGATGTTTAATTTTCATTTCGATTTTTGAGAAAAAACGTCCACCTTTTATAATTTATTTACATAATAAATTGTTATCACTTTTTCTTAAGTTGTGTGATTTTATATACAAATAAACCACATACCCATTTGCTCCAATAGAACTTGAAGCGAATGAAGTTTTATATTTTAAAAGGGCAAAGTTAAACCATAAATTTTCAGATTTCACGGATATACCTTCACTCATTAGAATCTTTATCACATGAAGTATGAATTGGGTAGTTTTGTACGCCTCTTTGCCCAATATTTCCAAAACTTATTTAATTAGAAGAGCTTTTGTGGTAAATTTTATGATAAAATATGTGATGTTATTATGATGCTGCTTTGAAAAGAAGTTTTTACTTTAGCTTGTATGAAAGAGTTGACGTTAAATCATCAAAATTTATGAGGGGTCCTACAGGTCCGACAGCAGTTAGTGTTGGTGTGGAGTTTGTAAAAAGACGATGTGCTAAATCAGTTAATCTTTTAGGAGTAATGAGATTGAGGCGTTCAATTGTTTCCGATATTGGAATTGGTCGACCATAAAGGAGTATTTGGCGAGCAATGAGATGTGCTTGACTAGAAGGATTTTCCTGTGACATTGTCAGGTTCGCACGATATTGCGTTTGTGCTCGTTGTAGTTCATTAGCGTGAATATTTTTGCTGACCTTGGAAAGTTCATCAAGAATCACAGGAATAAGTTCTTTGAGCCCTTCTTGTCCGGTAGCAGCGTGAACACCAAAAAGTCCAGTATCTGAAAATCCCCAATGAAAAGCATAAATAGAATAGCATAACCCACGTTTCTCTCTTACCTCTTGAAAAAGACGTGAAGACATACCACCACCAAGAATGATTGAAAGAATTTGGGCCGCATAAAAATCACGCGCGTGATAAGCGCGTCCTTCAAACCCTAGAACAACTTGTGTATCCATTAAATCGCGATATTCACGAAAGTCGCCACCGACATAATTTGCAAGATTAGTAAGAGGTGCGGTTGAATGGGAGCGAAAAGTACCAAGACGACTTTCAACTTCTCGCACGAAACTTTCGTGCTTTACAGCTCCTGCTGCAACGACAATCATACGATCTGCACTATATTGTTTATTGATGAAATCATGGAGATCAGTAGATGTAAATGATTGAATAGTTTTAGCTGTTCCTAAAATAGAGCGCCCAAGGGATTGATGACGAAAGGCTGTTTCTGTAAAATGATCAAAAACAATATCATCAGGAGTGTCATGGGCAGCACCAATTTCCTGAAAGATTACTTGTTTTTCTCGTTCTAGTTCATTGTCGTCAAATTTTGAATGCATTAAAATATCGGCTAAAATATCTATAGCAAGAGGGATATCGCTTTTAAGTACACGTGCAAAGTAAGCTGTTGTTTCAATACTGGTTGTAGCATTTATTTCACCGCCAACATCTTCAATATCGGTTGCAATTTGAAAAGCAGTGCGGTTTTCGGTTCCTTTAAAAGCCATATGCTCAAGAAGATGAGCAATACCATGCTGTGTGGAGGTTTCATTGCGTGAGCCCACTTTAACCCATATCCCGAGGGCAACACTATCAATTTGTTGCATTGTATGTGTGGCGATAGTCAAACCATTACTAAGGCGACATATATCTACATCCATGTATTTACAACTCCATTAATAAGCTAAATACCTCATTGTAAAGGTATTAGAATATTCTTGATTTAAATTAATGCAGCTAACTTTAATAAGATGCACGCGATTTTAAAGAAATATAATCTTTTACTATTTTTTCATCATTAGCAAGACTTATAAAATGTTCTTCGTGTTTCATTACATCATTGAGATGAGATGGCCATGGAGCATGAAGGCCACAAGCGCTTTTAATCGTATCAGGAAATTTAGCTGGATGAGCCGTGGCAAGAACGATCATTGGAATATGCGGTTTTTTGTTTTCACGCGCTACTTGAAGAGCAACCGCTGTATGTGGATCAACAAGATAGCCACTTTCCTTATAGACACTATCAATTGTTTGAGCTGTTGTAGCCATGTTGCTTTTCCCGGCGGAAAATAGGGAACGAATATTTTTGAGTTGCTTTTCATCAAGAGTAAAGAGCCCCGTTTTTTTCAAGTTTTCCATTGCATTGCGAATCCAGATTGGATCACGATTGCCACTTTCAAAGAGCAAACGTTCAAAATTAGAAGAGACCTGAATATCCATAGAAGGTGATGTTGTATGGACTATTGGTTGTGTTTCATAAGTACCACTGGTCAATGTACGTACAAGGATGTCGTTATCATTCGTTGCGATGACCAGTTGAGCAATGGGTAATCCCATACGGGCTGCGACATAACCTGCAAAAATATCACCAAAATTTCCAGTAGGAACAGTAAATGAAACAGCTCTATCAGGAGCTCCTAAAGAAAGTGCAGATGAAAAATAGTAAACAATTTGCGCCATGATACGCGCCCAATTTATAGAATTCACACCTGAAAGTGCTCTTTTTGTACGAAAATTGTGGTCATTAAACATTGCTTTGACAAGGGCTTGGCAATCATCAAAATTTCCTTCAATGGCAATGGCATGAACATTTGAACATTGATTGGTTGTCATTTGCCGTTGTTGAACAGGTGATACACGTCCTTTAGGAAATAAAATAAAAATATCTGAGTGTTCTTTTCCAGCAAAAGCTTGTATCGCAGCTCCACCTGTATCACCTGATGTTGCAGCAATAATCGTTGCACATCTATTTTTTTCAGTCAAAACATAATCCATCAGTCGAGAAAGAAACTGCATTGCTACATCTTTAAAAGCTAAAGTAGGACCATGAAAGAGTTCAAGGATAAATTCATCTGCTCCAGTTTGTCGTAACGGACAGATTGCTGGATGGTGAAAGGTTGCATAAGATTCAGCGATCATATTTTCAAAAGCTGTATATTCGATTTCGTTATTCACAAAGGGCCACAGAATAGTTTTAGCAATTGTTGTATAGGACTGACCACGAAGTGCTCGTAACGCATCAAATGATAGCTGAGGAAATTTATCTGGCAAATAAAGTCCCCCATCACTTGCCAACCCTGTCATGATTGTTTCCGTAAAGCTTAAAGCAGGAGCTTCACCTCTCGTGCTGATATATTCCATAAGTCTTATCCTTTTTTTTATTTCTGGCAAATTGGTGAAGTTATTTATTTCACGTTTTTCATAATATTTAAATTATTAAATGGATAGAGCTTCTTTTCTTCTTTTTAACTCAATAATGAAAGGAAATAGTCTTAAGCATTTTTATTTTTAAGATATAAACGTCAAATGTTCACAGAAAATCTGTTGCAGACGAAAATTTCCTCTCTATTATTCACTCACTTAAATTTTACAACGTATCTTCACTTGTGCACCTTCTAAAATAATAAAATTAAATAGATAGAATGGTAGTTACTGAAGAACTTTTGTATAAAACTCAATCATTCATAGTTATTTTATGCTCTTAATACTTTGTAACAATTACATCTGCTAAACCGAATGTTAAAATGATACATCTCAGAATTCACACTGGAAGATTTATAAGGTAATTTTATGGCATTTCGTGCGCAAATCTATACTTTGCATAATCTTTTTTTAGCATAATTTATCATTTTGTATAATAATAGATATTATATTTATGCTATACAGTATGGTAACTTAAAGTTTATCCATAGAAAACATACAACAGCCTGCTAAATGATGTGAAGCAGGCTGTAAAGTATTCTCATTTTTAATAGAAAAAATACTGAGTATCTTTGAATTATTTTCCTTTAATTTTTCCTATTGCACATCCGATTATCCCGCTAAATATGGACATAACAAATCCAGTCAAGAATCCAAAACCTAAAGCTCCTACTGTAGAAAAAATTCCTAGCGTAATTGGTTCAAACACTTTCTCAAATTTTCCTTCAAAGGCAGATTCACTTTTTGCTTTATGAGTGAAACTTGGGACATAAAGAGCCGCTATATCGATAGCTTTTTTCTTTCCTTGTTCTATTAAAGAGACAGTTTCCCATTGAGTATCATTGTTCAAATGATTGGCATGAACATTTATAACTTGTGAAAGCAAAAAAGAAACTGCTATTAAAATATTTAATACGTAAGTTTTCAATACTTTAATCATAATTTTTCACCAATACTTTTACTTTTATTTTAATCTGAATTGAATAGATTCGTCGGCAGAATTAGTGCACATTGAGAGAAACAGAAGCATTTAAAGCTTTTTTCATTCTTAGTGTGATAATTCATTAGTTTTTTGTCATCAACAATCGATCAACACAGAATATATCCATAGTTTATATTTCATATGAGAAGGTTTTATTCTGATGAAATTTCAATTCTAACGAGATTTAAAACACGATATTATTTTACTTATTATCCATCCTAAAAACATGCCTATCGTACTTGATGCATATCCAAGTGCCATCCCCATACCAAAAGCCCCGATTGTAAGAGGTTCAACGACCTTTTCAAATTTTCCTTCAATAGTAGTTTCATTACTCACTCCACGATTTAGACTGGGTCTATAGAGAGAAACGGTATGGACTGCATCCTTTCTTTTCTGCTTTATTGCAGAAACAAAAGTATTCTCACGATGAGTACTATTTTGCAAAGAGTTTGCATGTACATTTACAACCTGAGAAAGAGAAAAGGCAGACATAATGAAAATACTTAATATATGATTTTTAAATAATTTAATCATAATTTACCTCAAATATTTTATACTATATATATGCGTAAATTTATACTTTGGATATTTGGATATAATCTACAACATTTATATTTTGTAGAAAGATGAGCTTCATTATGTAATTATTTACAATAAATTATAGACACACAATGAAGCTAATATTCTAGAGTTCTAGATGAGGTTGAATTATTTGAACATCAATACTATGTCCTTTATCCAACTTATTATCGATCCTATAAAGCTCATTGCATATCCAGTAAACAATAGTCCCATTCCTATAGTTATAGGCTCAACGACCTTTTCTAATTTTCCTTCACCAGTTGTTCCATTTTCTGTTTGATAATTTACAGATGGAACATAGAAAGCAGTCGTAGAAACTACATCGGATGTCGCATATTTTACTTGTTCCATTGGGAAAACAGAAAGTTCCTCTTTTGGAGTATCATTTTTCAAATAGTTTGCATTAACATTTACAGTTTGTGAAATAAAAAAAGTGCTCGCTATAAAAATGCTTAAGATATAATTTTTAAATATTTTTATCATAACTTTACCTCAAATATTTTTAAGTTATATATGTAAGAAATATACATAATGTTTATGTATCTCACACTATATATAATTTATATATTTCAATATGTATTTTTAGTCAATAATAAAAATACATATAAAAATATAACTGTAATTTTTTATAAACATTATTGTAAAAAAGTAACAGTAATAATTACAAAAATATTTTTTAAAAAAATTTATGAAATATCTTATTATGTGTTATATATAAAACAACACGTGGTTATCGTATGATTTTTATAAAATGATATTAATATTATTTTTTTTAATACAATTATAAATAATAAAGTTTATCAAACTTTTTACATAATAAATATATATAAATTTATTTATTATAGATATTATAATAAAAACATAAAAATTATGATGTATTTATAAAAATATTCTTAAAAATTAAAATACTAATGGACATGCTAAAATATTATTATTTATATTAGTTATTATATATAGTCATTATTGTAATAATATGTGTTATATAGATATTATTAAGTTATTATTCAATGATTATTAATTGCATCATGATAGCATAATACTACTGCTTACTTAACTATTAATTATATACATTTATCTTATAGATAATAATATGTTATAGATACTAAAAAATATACAGCTCTCTCATAGTGGAAAGTAGAGCTCGAATTGGATAGAGATAAATGATATTATCTTTTTCTCGCCAATGTGAGCGGCGTATTACTATGATGTAAAGTGTATAGAAGAATGTCAATTCAGACATATTTATGAGTGCCGAAAGATCAGCATTGGATAATATTTTTCGACATGTTCTTCTTTCCAAACTGAAAAGCCGCTTTTATTTTTAGAAAGGGTGTTTTTCCTAAAGTTGGATTACTTTTGAAAAGATCTGATTTCATTGCTTATTTAAAAAGTCTATTAAGTGCTTTTGGAAAATTTTGAGCAACTACTGGTATCTCTGTACGTTGTTTAACATGATTGTATGTTTCATATTTAAGTGCTTTTTTAAAGAAACCGTTCTCAAGGTACTCAAGCCTATTTTGCAACGCTATATATGATGATAAAGTCCCATAATATAAAATTCTTAGGACATCAGAATTTTTGACGTTTATAAAGAAGAAAGATGGCAGTGCCATACACTTTGCTCGCTCCTAATGTTGCTACTAATTTTTGCCTTTTGAGATAATTCATTAAAAGGCATTTTTATTTCTTTAATTCAGCATATCCAGATTTTAAATGAGAGAATCTTATAATATTCGGTTTTTTTGCTTAATTTGAATAATGATTAATTATTGATTATAAATCAACATGTTGTCTGTAAATTACTTGGTATGAAATGTTTTTTATAAAAGGCACATTTTTCATAAAAATGTATTCTTTTTGTTTTTTGTAATCTTAGGGAGGTTGTACTAATTGATGCTGTTAAAATACTGTTTGAGCAGCAAAGTAAATAAGCCTTCAACAAGTTTACGAGATTTGGATTGAGTAAATATAAGCCCGTGTAACTCAACAAGGACGCTTTTATCATTTTCAATAAACTCTTGTGTTCCATAGATTCCGCGAATTTTAATATTTTTTTCCATGATCAATAGGCACATCCCTTACAATTTTACCATAGTATGTGATTTTTTTGATCAGATGAAAGAGGCTAGCAATTCTCACATCTTATCGAGCAAGGCATCGTAATATTCCTTTTTGACAAATATAATAATTTATCAGGATGAGCTGCTGAGGTTGGGAGTGGGATATCGGAGTTGAGATAGATAAGCAGGGTTTAATTTTTATGAGTTGGCACCCCTGTTTTTGGCTTTTTTTAAAGCACGTGCAATGGTTAACAGACTTATGATTTCAATGAGGCGCTATATTTTTCCTTCACATTGAGATGCAATTCACCCGTGTCGTGAATTACGCATTTATTGAAGTTATTATAAAAGGAGCAACGAGAAGAGAAGGACATTTGAGTAAAAATTCTTCTTACAAGAGTTTACAAACTAATATATTCAAGAGATTTTTTTTATAATAGATCGCGCCATATTGCCATTGCTTCTAAAACTTCTCCTAAATGAGCATGTTTTGCGATAACTGTTTCTGCACCAGCTTCTGCAAGTGCATTAGAGTGGCCATGATAGCTATGTGATCCTCCCGTAAAGCCGATGACGCGCATGCCTGCTGCTATAGCTGCGTGTACACCATGAAGTGAATCTTCTATAACGATAGTGTTTTGGGGCTCTACTTGTAATTGTTGTGCGGCAAAAAGGAAAACATCAGGGGCCGGTTTCGTTCTTTTTGTTCCAACTTCAGGTGCTGAAAATATTTTACCTTCAAAAAGGTCATAGAGATCAACCGTGGTGAGCATCTCTTTTATATCTACGCTTTTTGCATTAGAGCAGATACAGTAGGGATAGCGTGTTTGAATAATTTCTACAGCTTCTCTTACATCATCAATAGCCCGTAATTTAGTTTTTATTTGTGTACGAAAAATATTAGTCATTTGGTCTATGAGATGAGCAGAAATTGGTTTTTCTGTTTCCTGTTCAACGTGTTTAAGAATATCGCGAAAGATAAGCCCTGCAAAACGCTCACTCAATTCTTCGGGTGATATTTCATATCCTGTTTGTTTGAGCAATTGTGATCCAATTTTTGCTGCAAGATATTCAGAGTCAACGAGAACTCCGTCACAATCAAAAATAATAAGATCTATCTGAGGCATAAGATATTCCTTTACATGTTACGAGATGGACAATTTTCATGAAAACGATATTGAGAGGATCTTATTTCATAAAAATAAGTTTTGAAAATGATTCTTAATTCTTTTACGAAATAAAAGATATTGGAACAGTACATTGAAAAAAAGAAAATTAAGGTTTCATTCATGTGAAAGTTTTTTTTTACTAAAAAAACAAAAACAATTATCAATTTTGTAGAATTTTAACGATACGTTTACGCTATTTTGTAAATATGGATTGGTAATGCGGGCCTATAAACTATTTTAGTTGATTATAGGGCAAATTTAGTTAATTTTGTTGGGTTTTTCATGACAGTTATTCAGCTTCAAAAAGATTTCCTTCGTATCCCCTCACAAATGCCATGGCGCAATAAAATTTTTAAAGGAGATTGTGTTTCCGTTCTAGAAAAACTTCCAAAACATTCTGTTGATATGATTTTTGCAGATCCACCCTATAATTTGCAATTGGATGGAGCTTTATACCGTCCAGATCATTCGCTTGTTGATGCGGTTGATGATGCATGGGATCAGTTTGAGAGTTTTGCTGCTTATGATGCTTTTACCCGTGCATGGTTGCTTGCTTGTCGTCGTGTATTAAAACCCAACGGAACACTTTGGGTTATCGGATCTTACCATAATATTTTTCGGGTTGGAACGGCATTACAAGATTTAGGTTTTTGGATGCTTAATGATATTATTTGGCGCAAGAATAATCCGATGCCTAATTTTCGAGGGCGCCGTTTTCAAAATGCTCATGAGACGCTTATTTGGGCCGTGCGAGATCAAAAAGATAAAAAGTACACATTTAATTATGATGCCTTAAAAGCGGCAAATGAAGATCTACAAATGCGTTCAGATTGGCTTTTCCCTCTCTGCACTGGAGCTGAACGTTTAAAGGATGATTCAGGGCGTAAATTGCATCCAACACAAAAACCGCAAGCGTTATTAGCGCGTATTATTATGGCTTCTAGTAAACCTGGTGATGTTATTCTCGATCCGTTTTTTGGTTCGGGAACAACAGGTGCTGTTGCCAAGCTTTTAGGGCGTGATTTTGTTGGGATTGAACGCGAGCAAGATTACATCGATGCAGCATGTGAGAGAATTGCGGCGGTTCAACCTTTAGCGCAACCAGAACTAGCGATTTTGGATAGAAAAAAAGCAGAACCGCGCGTAGCATTCAACAGTTTGCTTGAAGCAGGTTTACTCTATCCTGGAGAAGTTCTTTATGATCGTAAGAAGCAAGTATCTGCTATTGTAAGAGCTGATGGTACGATTATGCATGGTGGTGAAGCGGGCTCAATTCACGCAATGGGAAGAAAGGCTCAAGATTCGCAGAGTTGTAATGGTTGGACCTTTTGGTATTATGAGGAAAATGGACGGTTGAAGTCCATAGATCATTTAAGAATGATCATACGTTCACAAATGTTAAAAACGGGTGTTTTATGAACTAAGCTGATCGCTTCATTCTATTGACCACCAATGTACCTGATCTTGATTAAGATGGACGTGAGGGCGTTTTATGCCTTTCTTAGATGTTTTTTATTGACACACTAATCTCGCTTGTAAGCGGCAAGCGAGTATTTTTATGCTTCTTGTAGAAGAAATTAAAATGAGAAATTTTCACTCTATGTTCTAGTTTTAGTTCCAAGACAGTAAAATTTCAATATAAGCTTATAAAAATGAAATATCAGAATTAAAAGGTTCATTCAGAAGTTCCAAATTAAGTGCTTTTTTGAATACGTACATCTGTAAAGTGCGTAAAATGTATTTATTTATAAAGATAATTTAACGCAACTCATATTGAATTGCCCTCGGAATATCGTCAAGTTTTTTCATTTCAAACTTGTTCCATATTAAATCGATGAAAATTACTTGCTTGCATGTCATAAACGGGGTTGGCGTGTGAATAAAAATTGTTAACGAAAGAACTAAAAGTACCTCTTATGAACCGTTTCACGTACCAAGGGATGTTGAGGGGGCTGGTAAATATAACGATGGAGCCGACTTACTCCTTCATAAGCGAAAAAAGGATAGAACCTGAAATTTAAATTTAAGATTTTTAAGCTTTTCTATCCCTCCTTAATTCTTATCTGTAGAAAAAATTGGTTATTTCATTTTTTTAATTTTTCTTTTGCAGATTAATAAATAATCGCTAGAGATACAAAAGTCTCTGTTAGAAAACATTTTTATGAATAGGGAAGGTTATTTAAATCTGAAAGAATTGGGAAGTGCTACGGAAATGGCTTTTTTCATAACAGTAGGTAATGCTTCTTCGGTAAGATGTTGAATGTTACACCACCAACCATTTTCACAATTCATTTCATGAACATCTTCGGTATAGTAAACATCGAGTTTTAGAGAAAAGTGAGTAAAAACATGTGTAATTTGTCCCTTGAATTGCCAATTGGCAGTAAAGGGTGCGTTTTGGAGCCCATTTTCGTTGTTTATGCCAATATTGTTAGGAATTTGGGTCATTCCACCAAGGAGCTTTTGCGTCTGTCGTTTTTCCAAATAAATTTGTCTCTTTTTATTAAGGACCACAAAAGCAATACCTGTTTTTGAAGGGCGTTCTTTTTTAGGGGCTTTAACTGGAAAAGACTCCGGTTGTTGCATCTTTTCTGCTTTGCATAAACATTGAAGAGGGCAGGTATAACAAGATGGTTTGCGTGGAGTACAAATTGTTGCTCCCAAATCCATCATTGCTTGAGCAAAGTCACCAGGACGATTTAAAGCAGTAATTTTTTGTGTTTTTTCTTTAATTTCAACTTTTGCTTTTTGCAATATTGAAGTGATAGCAAAAAGTCGCGCTACCACACGTTCGACATTACCATCAACCACTGCTACAGGGTGGTTAAAAGCAATCGCAGCAATGGCTGCGGCAGTATAATCTCCAATACCGGCTAGAGTTCGCAATTCTTTTACAGATTGTGGAAATTGTCCCGCGTAGTTTTCAACAAGCTGTCGCGCACATTTTTTAAGATTACGTGCGCGTGAATAATAACCAAGTCCAGCCCATGCTTTCATGATATCATCTTGTGAGGCTTTTGCTAAAGAGAAAAGATCAGGCCATAGTTTTAGAAATTTTTTAAAATAAGGCTTAACTGTTTCAACGGTTGTTTGTTGAAGCATGATTTCAGAAAGCCAAACTTGATAAGGATCAGGACGGATACCTTGTTTTTGCTTTTCAGGGGTAATCCGCCATGGAAGATGTCTGTGATTTTGATCGTACCAAGCAAGGAGGTGCGAAGAAATTTCATACATGATTGCTTTCAAGCATAGGGAGATATAAAATGCAAAAGAAAAAATTATTTATTTTGTAATTCATGTTTTTTGCTCTTTTATTGTCAAGGCTCTGGTGAGAAAAGGCTTTTTATTTTGTTGATATTTCATAAATTGAGGAGGCAACAATTTCTAGATGAAACAAATGATTTTAATTTAGTAAGCGGTTGAACAATGATCTAAAAATGAGAAAACAGCTTAAAAAACGTATCTTTTATTCTCTTTCTGAGACGGTATACAAAATACTTGATCCAGTTTTACGCAAACGGACAGGGCTTAATGTAGCGCTTATAGAACATTGGCCACAGATTGCGGGCTATGATATCAGTGAACATACAATGCCGCTTAAAATTATTTGGAAACGTCGTGCAGATCAAGATGAAGTTTTTCAGCCAGCAACACTTGTTGTCGCATGTGAAGGATTTGCTGCGTTAAAATTGATGCATGAAACAGAGGAATTACTTCATAGAATTAACGGATTTTTTGGCTACATTGCTATTGATCGCATCAAGATTGAGCAAAGGAGTATGTCGGTTTTTATGAATCACTTGCCTCTAAAACCGCCTTTGAGTGAACAAGACAAAAAATGCGTGGAAAAAATGCTTGAAGGAATTGAAGATAAAAGCTTGCACCAAGCACTTTATAAACTTGGCTGTTGCATTTTCTTGGAAAAAAATAATAAATAGAAAGATATTTTATATATTTTTCTTTAATATATGAGAAAGCATTGGATTCCTATTTGTTAATAACAACAGAAAAGTATTATTTATGGTAAAATATCGTTCTTTTTTATCTTTCGGGATAATTTTTCTCTTCATAACGATTGTACAAAACAGTGTAACAGTTGCTTTAGCGCGTGATCCCAAACCAGTGGCAACAACTGTTGATATGGCAGAGCTTCTCCAATCGGGTAAAGTAAAGGATCGCTTTGAGGGAGAGGCGGATGCACCAGTCGTCATTGTTGAGTATGCTTCGTTGACATGTACCCATTGTGCGCATTTTTATAATGATATACTTCCCCAAATTCGTAAAAAATATATCAAAACAGGAAAAGTAAAACTTATTTTCCGAGAATATGCTTTTGATCCTCGGGCAACAGCAGGTTTTATGTTGGCACGGTGTGCACCAGAAGATCGCTATTTTCCTTTGATAGAAGTTTTATTTCAAAAACAAAATGAATGGGCTTTCGGAAAAAATGCTCTAACACCATTGAAAAAAATTGGCTTAATGGCTGGTTTTACAGATGAAAGTTTTACTGCTTGTTTGAAAAATCAGTCCATTTTAGATGAAGTAAATGCATCTTTTGAACGCGGTAAAGAGCTTGGTGTCACAGCAACACCTACTTTCTTTATTAATGGTAGTAAATATGAAGGTGCCATGAAAGTAGAAGAATTTTTTTCGGTGATTGATAGTTTTCTTAAAAACTGAATCTTAATCTTCCAGAAGATGGATAGTGATACTTTTGGCCATTATCTCCTTTGGAAGGATTAATATTATGCATTTATGAAGCGATATTGTTTTTGAGCCAATTTTGAATCAAATCATTGCTTTTAAGTGAGCCTCGGTTGAATGATGTTTTGATGCTGATATGGGAGGATTTGTACAGTGAAAAAATGGGTTTATAGTTTTGGAGATGGAAAGGCAGAAGGAAGTGCAAGTGAGCGTAACCTTCTCGGAGGTAAAGGGGCTAATTTGGCAGAAATGAGTAATCTTGGTTTGCCCGTACCGCCAGGATTTACGCTGACAACAGAAGTTTGTAATTTTTATTACGCCCATGACAAATCATATCCAGAAGAGCTACAGGAATCTGTTAAGCAAGCACTAAGACGTGTTGGTGAACAAACAGGACGTGAATTTGGGAGTGAGCAAAAGCCACTTTTGCTGTCTGTTCGTTCAGGGGCTAGGGCTTCTATGCCAGGGATGATGGATACAGTGCTTAACCTTGGCATGAATGATGAGACTGTAAAAGCCATTGCTTTACAAGCCAATAATGAACGTTTTGCTTATGATAGTTATCGGCGTTTTATCCAAATGTATTCTAACGTTGTTTTGGGGCTAGACCATTCGTATTTTGAAGAGATTCTTGATGAAGCAAAGGCATGCAATGGTTACACTATTGATACAGAAATGACAGCAGATGATTGGAAGAATGTTATTATTTCTTATAAAGCCTATGTTGAAGAAAAATTAGGAACCCCTTTTCCACAAGATCCTGAACAACAGTTATGGGGGGCAATTGGAGCCGTTTTTTCAAGTTGGATGACGGCACGCGCAGTTACTTATCGCCGTTTACATAGCATTCCTGAAAGTTGGGGAACGGCAGTTAATGTGCAAGCTATGGTTTTTGGTAACATGGGAGAAGATTCGGCAACAGGTGTTGCTTTTACACGCAATCCATCGACAGGGAAAAAAGAACTTTATGGTGAATTTTTAGTTAATGCGCAAGGGGAAGATGTTGTGGCGGGCATTCGAACGCCTCAAAATATTACAGAAAGTGCGCGTATTGTTGCTGGTTCAAATAGACCATCGTTAGAAAAAATTATGCCTGAGGCTTTTTTGAAATTATGTCAGATTGCGCAGAAGCTTGAGCAGCATTATCGGGATATGCAAGATCTCGAATTTACCATTGAAAAAGGTAAATTATGGATGCTTCAGACTCGTTCAGGAAAACGCACGGCTCGTGCGGCTCTCAAGATGGCAATTGAAATGGTTGAGGAGGGGTTAATAAACCGTGAAGAGGCTGTGATGCGTATTGATGCAAAGTCGCTGGACCAACTTTTGCATCCAACACTTGATCCTAAAGCAGAACGTTTTGTTATAGGACGTGGTTTACCTGCTTCTCCTGGAGCCGCAACTGGTGAAATTGTTTTTACTTCAGAAGAGGCAGAAACTGTGTCGGCGGAAGGTCGCAAAGTTATTTTGGTCCGTGTAGAAACAAGCCCAGAAGATATTCATGGTATGCATGCTGCAGAAGGAATTTTAACAACGCGTGGCGGTATGACAAGTCACGCTGCTGTTGTTGCGCGGGGGATGGGAAAACCATGTATTTCTGGTGCTGGCAGTGTGCGGATTGATTATAACACAAATACGTTGTTTGCCTCAGGAGAAAGCTTAAAAAAGGGTGATGTTATCACAATTGATGGTGGAAGTGGAGAAATTTTCAAAGGGAAAGTTGCAATGTTGCAGCCTCAGCTTTGCGGAGACTTTGCAAAATTAATGGAATGGGCTGATGGGATGCGACGTATAAGAGTTCGCGCTAATGCTGATACACCATCTGATGCCCGTATGGGGCGATCTTTTGGGGCTGAAGGTATAGGTCTTTGCCGTACGGAGCACATGTTTTTTTCTGATGAACGTATCGTTGCTATGCGTGAAATGATTTTAAGTCATGATGAAAGTGGTCGTCGTAAAGCACTAGATAAGCTTTTGCCAATGCAGCGTTCAGATTTTAGTGAATTATTTGAAATTATGTGTGGTTTACCTGTTACTATCCGCTTGCTAGATCCACCATTACATGAATTTTTGCCTAAAACGAAAGCAGAAATTCTTGATGTTGCAACAGCTATGGGGGTTTCTGCTGAAGTGCTTGCTGAACGCGCTCAGCAGTTGCACGAATTTAATCCTATGCTTGGATTACGAGGATGCCGTTTAGCTATTACTTATCCTGAAATTGCAGAAATGCAAGCGCGGGCGATTTTTGAAGCAGCAGCAGAAGCTGCCCAAAAATCTGGATCTCCTGTTATGCTTGAAATTATGGTGCCACTGGTTGCGCTTAAATCTGAACTCGATTTTGTAAAAGCGCGTATTGATCAGGTTGCTGAGGAAGTGATGAAAGAAAAGGGAAGCACTATTCAATATATGGTTGGGACGATGATTGAACTTCCAAGGGCGGCACTTCGAGCAGATGAAATTGCTGAAACTGCTGAATTTTTTTCATTTGGAACAAACGATTTGACACAAACTACTTTTGGGATTTCCCGTGATGATGCTGCTCCTTTTTTAGCAACCTATTTTCAAAAAGGTCTTTTAGAGCAAGATCCTTTCGTGTCTATTGACCGTGATGGAGTAGGGGAACTTATTACCATTGCTGCACAGCGTGGACGTTCAAAGCGTGCAAAAATAAAATTGGGAATTTGCGGTGAACATGGAGGCGATCCTGCTTCTATTACTTTATGCGAAGAAAATAACCTAGATTATGTTTCGTGTTCTCCTTTTCGAGTACCAATTGCTCGTTTAGCAGCAGCTCAGGCCGCAATAGCAAAAAGGATGTAATGGGTTAATATTTTTTGTTGTATCGTTATTACTGAAATAAATTTTGATATATTCTTTTATTTTCTTTAATAAAGGGAATAAAAATGCTTCTAAAATGCACGATAAGTTATGTTACGCGAGAAAGTGCTTTTTTTAGAAGTTTATAAGAAAAAATATAAAGCAGGATAGACAAAGATGTATTATTAATACACTTTCTATTGAAGAACCTCTTGATAGAGAGAAACGTGTTATTGTGCAGTCAATTTACGCGTTTGCTTTTTTATGGGGGAATGAGCTCCTCACGCAAAATAGAATGCTCCAAACAAATGTATTTTTTTTGCACATCATGCTGTTTGAGATAGACATCTCTCAGTGGATGTCCATTTCACATTGACATTCGTGGAATGGGGATTATGTAAACTCCCCGTAAGTTTATAAACTCCACTATACGCTACCATCTTTACCTTTATGAAGGAATATCAAAGTTATACAATATGTTGATTTATAATGATATTTTTTAATTTCTTATATTGAACAAAAGCTGTAAATATCATAAGATCTTCTCATTTCAACCTCTTTTATAATGAATCAATCAAAACCATGTTTTTTGCATGTTATAGGCGGGATGAGCGTCTGTGGATAAAAAAATAAAGCAAGGATATGCCTCTTATGAATCATCTCAAGTGTCAAGAGCTGTCACAAATTGAAGGTAGGTACAGTGTGTAATGGTGCTGGCTTGCTTTTTCACAAGTGTAAAAATGATAGCGCGCGCGCAGTAGGGGCTGCTATTATTCACGGGCGTTGTTGTGAAATGGTCTTGGGTGCTTTAAGAGATGTTTTTTTAAGAAAGCCCGTGAATGGCAATCCAAGTGTATTTCGTTTGGGACATTTTGTTTTGCGTGAGGGGGGGGAGTGAGTTCAAAAAGACATGTGATAAATAAAAGCATGAGGCAATAGGTAATCTCCATTATTTTAAAGATATTGCTTTAGATGTCTTTGAAAGGCGTAAAGCTGAATTAAAAGAAAATGGCAAAGATGAAAACTGGTTTTTACCTTAAAATTTCATATTCTTCCCAAATTAGGCTGTCTCCCTGTTTTAAGAGATTATACAAACAGAGATGCGCAATATTCTTGCCCCCATTTGGCATACAAAAGCTATAACAGCTGAGAAAAGTACTAAACTGTCTTAACATTTGTTTCAAATATACTGCTGCGTTAAATTTAGATGTTGATTTATAGGCAATATTAAACACACACGCTATTTTAGGAAAACAATGTCATAAAACACATAATTTTCCAGCAATAGATTGGAGAGAAGTGCTGTTTTTTTCAGATACTTTGCAAAACAACAACCATAACACAACTAGCTTTACGTCTACTTATCCTTACAGGTGTTTGCATAAATTCTTTGCATCATATTTATAAAGATCAAATTGACGATAATATATGGACAATTCGTGGTTCGATAATATGAAAGGTTTACGTGATACTACAAAAATTTTGTGTCCTTTTATCATCAGAAGCAATAAAAATGCTAGAACAAGCGCGTTTTCTATTTTGCAATATTTCTTTTTTCTGCAGTCGGTTGTGGTTTTCTTGCAGCAAATTATACGGCTCAATATGTAATGTGTAAGAAAACCATTCTGATTGATTGAATATAAGAGGGCTTGAGATGAAGGAATATTTGAGGGGAGCATTAAACAAACGAAAGATGAATTATCATTATAAATTAAGAGATTATTTTTATAATGTAGATGATTAGCTTCAATTAAATAAACCAATTTCACGCATTTTCATTAAAATTGTGTGATTAATTTTACCTGTTACAGGAAGATCAAATATTTTTTGAAACTGTTTTAAAGCTTCTATCGTCTTTTGATCTTCTATTCCTGTGACAATAACCTCTTCATTCCCAAAAATATGTAAAGCTTTTTGCACTTGTATAATATCTTCAACAGAAGGCTCTAAAATAGCTTCTTTTAAGTGTGTCATATTTTTTGTATTGTTTGTTTCTATTTCGCTTTGCTTAATTAATATCGCGATTTCATCTGTTGCGGGATTAGATAGAACATTCTTTTGCATTCTCTGAGCAGTTTGCTGTTTCCATAAAGTGATGGCTCGGCGTGTTTTAGGTCCTTCCAATCCATCTAAGGGTCCATCATAAAGGCCTAATTTTGCTAGTTCTTTTTGCTTTTCCAGCATGCTTGCTGATTGAGAGGATAAAGATGAATTTGTGTGGTTATGATTTTGAGAATGTACAGAAGTTACACGGGAGAGTTCTTGTGATTTTTCTTCTTTTTCCGATAAAGTAGAGCTCTTACCTATACTTTGAACAGAGGAAAATTTCATTTGAGTTAAAATATTTTGATGCGTTGTCATTTGCGAAAATAAAGCATTAAATGAAATAAATAAAAAACTAATGCTAAAAAGAAGAGATCCAACAAAAAATAAAGTATTTTTTCGCGTATAGAAATAAAGAGTTTTTGCACTCCAAAAAATAAAATGAAAAATTATAAGAAGAAGTGTTATAACAATACTACTATAGTATTTACGGTGTTTTACAGTTTTTTTTCGGTATGTCTTTCGTTTTGTTGCCATTACTTTTATTTTCAGTTGCGTTTATTTTTTACAAAGAAACAAATATAAATTAGGAAACGAATATGAATCAGTTCTTACTTCCAGCCAGAGAGAAGTGCATTGACATTATTGATTTTTCCTTTCAAACTCCTAAAATGAGCAGCTTCATTATATCAATTTATAAGTTGATAAATCAACAAGAGTTCTTGGCAACTTTTATTCATTTCATTTTGACAAGTCTTTAATGTGTATAAAGAGAGCACCAAATGATTAGCATTCAAGATCATTTTGGTGTTTGCAAACTGCATTATCACATATAATTATCTAAACAATAATGCCACGTTATTCTTCATTTTGGGGCATATGTTTGCCTATTATTTAAAATAAAATTGAAAATATTTGCCTATAACACTAAACAGATGACAATCATTATCTATTCTTTATAATTTACATATAGATGGTTACTTATCCATAAACGGTTTGGTAAAATATAATTATCTCTTAATATAATTATATTTTAGTGTAAATAACTTCGTATCAATTAAATTGATTTACAATGTTATAGAAAAACTGGTCTTGAGATCTTTAGATGGAGTTGTAAGAGATGCATCTATTGTTTAATATTTTGATCGACATGTTGATCATGTTTATGATGTGCTAGTAAAAATTTTATAGATAATATAAATATTTTATCGACACTAGAGTCAGAATAACAGAATTTTACTCTTTTTAGCTTTTTCAACTAAGCTAAGATGGTGAACTATTATCTAAAATAAGTATGTACACGACATGATTATATCTCTCATTTTTTACCATAGTATGTTCATTAACATGATCAGCCTGTAAGTGTATAATTTTGATGTTAATTTTTTACTGAATAGACAATGTATCCTATTTTATACGGCGGAATTGTGCCATATTTATAAAAAAGCCAATGATATAGACCCAATACATGAATACTCAATTTTATAAAAAGCACATTTTATAAATTGTTTATAAAGCAACAGTATATAAAATGCTTCTTTTATTGTATTTACCACTGCGCTACATTGATTATCCATGATACGTTTTTTAATCAAATTATTATTATTATTATTTTTTATTTTTGTCATTATTTCATTTTTTGTAGCAGATCCAAGCAGTAATCATTCTTCTAGCCCCAAAAATAATGAGACAACAACGAGCGATGTGATTATTGCTTTTAAGGAAGCCTTAAATGATTTAGGCGCATTTTGTGACCGTAATATAAAAACCTGTAAAGTAGGAAAATCTTTTTTAAGTTCACTTGGCGAACGCGCATATTACGGTGCAAGAGCTGCTTATGAATATTTAGGGAACATATTAGGGAACAAAAATAATATCAGAGACTTCCCCTAATGCTTCTTACAAAATAGAAATACAAGAGTTCTTACAAAACCATGAAATGTTATCTTGAAATAAGGATTTTTAACGTTCTTCGTGTTATTTATGTTAGGAAGAATAAATATTTATTTTTTATAAGTGTATTCAAGAATGATTATTCAAACGAAACAGGACTAAAATAATGGCGGAAAAAATCGGTACTATTATAGAGAACTTTTCGCTTTTGGATAATTGGGAAGATCGTTATCGTTATGTCATCGAGCTTGGCTATGAATTGCCACCTTTTCCGGAAAGCGCTCGAAATGATGCTCACAAAGTTCCTGGTTGTGTTAGCCAAGTGTGGCTTTTATCTTCACGTAATAACTCAGAAGATCCAATATTGACGTTTCAAGGTGATTCCGATGCTCATATTGTGCGTGGACTCATTTATATACTTCTTGCTTTTTATTCAGGCAAAAAAGCTTCTGAAATTCGCAATTCTGATGCTCAAGAGCTCTTTGAAAAACTTGGTTTAAATGAAAATCTTACACCACAACGATCAAATGGTTTGAAATCAATGATTAAACGGATTCGTAACGAAAGCTATGCGTAATCCCCTTGGTAGAAATTGCTATATATATACAAAAGCTTCACACAAAACATGTATACTAAAATCAACTTTATACACGAAACCATTTTTTCGCAAAATAAGATTATTTAATTTTTTTCCGTTTGCTTTTGCGTCCAAGACCCATTTCTTTGGCCAAAGCCGATCGTGTTTTTGCATAATTAGGCGCCACCATAGGATAAGAACTATCTAACTGCCATTTTTCACGATATTCCTCTGGCAACATTCCATAATGTGTCATGAGATGACGCTTTAGAGATTTAAACTTCTTTCCATCTTCAAGGCAAATGAGATAATCAGGAAATACTGAACGTTTTGGATTAACGGCAGGCCTTTGTTTTTCAACTTCGACTTCTGTTAACTCTAGATTCCCTGCTTTACGAAAAGCAGCATGGACATCAGCAATTAAACTTGGCACTTCAGTCGGTCGAATAGAATTATTACTCACGTAGGCAGCAACAATATCAGCAACCAATGTAATAACTAAATTGCTTTCAGTCTCTAAGACTGCACGATGTTCCATTCTTGTTTCCTTTAATTTAAAATTGAGTAATTCAAAATCGAGATATAGTGCATATACTCATGATATAAAGATCTCATGCACATGAGTTTCATATTGTACAAAAATCTTTTTTGTCAATTCAATTATTCTATAAAATTGCCAAAACACAAAAAAATCAAATAAATACCCATTTTTTGTCATAATATACAATAAGAAAAACGAAATTATTACATGCTAAAATATATTTTTAGCCTATAACATATCATACATAATATATAATACATCACAAATATAAAAAGATATAGGATGAAATTTATTTATTTTTTTGAGAACGTAAAAATAAAATTACTAATTATAAAAATATAATATATAAATTATTATTTTATGTTTTGAATACTTATAATTTAGTAAGTTTATTTTTAATAAATTTCAAATTTATTTTTATTATTTATATTTATTAAATTTAATAATAAAAAACAATATATATTACAAACATGACACAATAGCATTGTTTATAATATAAAACTATTCATTAAAACGACATGGAATATTTTTATTTTTTTATAAAGTAATAATAATATTTCTGATATATTTATTCATTTCTATAAAATTATGCGATTATACTGTTTCAAAAAAAATCAATTCTTTTTCTCATAGTTTAATTGTTTTACCAGTCACTTTCATTATAAAAGTGGTATTATATCCCTAGAAAACAATAGCTGTGATATGTAATGAACAGAAAGGTATTAGTTTTAAAAATTATCATGGCACTATTTTTGCAAGTGAATAGAACTTATAGATTTGTACACTTGCATCAATAATTGTGATTCTAACATATAAATGAAGCTGTTAACATATTTTAATATAGGATTGTGTATGACTCGCACTTTTGCAATTCCTCCCAAAGCATCTAGAATCACTCATAAGGAAATATATCATGGTATTTTTCGTGATGATCCCTATCATTGGCTACGTGCGTCTAACTGGCAAGATGTTTTTAAAAATCCTAACTGTCTTGATCTCAATATTCGACATTATCTTGAAAAAGAAAATGCTTATCAATCAGCTCAAATGGCTGATACAAAACCACTACGAGATTTGCTTTTTACCGAAATGAAAAACAGGATCCAAGAGAATGATAGTTCTGTTCCTATAAAACATGGTCCTTTTGCTTACGGATTCTCTTATGTTACCGGAGGCCAACAACCACATTATTTTCGGACACCAAGGAATGGCGGAGAAAAAAACGTGTACCTTAATGGTGATGTCTTGGCAGAAGGCAAAGAATATTTCAAATTTGGTTCAGTTCAAGAATCTCCTGACCATACACATGTGGTATGGACCTATGATGACAAAGGATCAGAATTCTATACAGCTAAAATTCGTAATTTTGAGACATTATCTGACTGTATGGACACAATTACTGATACATCTGGTCAAATTGTATGGGATGCTAGATCTGAAGGTTTTTTCTATACTAAGATTGATAAAAACCACCGACCTTCAGAGCTCTATTATCACCAATTAAACACAGATCAATCACAAGATAAGCTTATTTTTCGTGAAGACAATCCAGGTTTTTTCTTAGATGTAAGCGGTTCTAAGCTTAATGATGTTATTTATATTAATATTCATGATCATGAAACATCCGAGATCTGGTTAATTCCTGCTGAGGCGCCTTTTACTATTCCCCAATGTGTACGGAAACGACAAAAAGGTATTGAATATTCACTTACAGAAGGTGGTGATGTCTTTTATATTCTGACCAATTTAGATAATGCAAAAGATTTCAAAATTATGGTAGCGCCATATACATCTCCACAATCAGAAAATTGGTCTGAGTTTGTCCCACATCAGCTTGGGTGCCTAATATTATCCCATGATGCTTATCAAGATTTTCTTGTCTGGATCGAACGTTTTGAGGGGCTTCCACGTATAAAAGTAATGGAACGTACCACTAAACAAGTTAATTCCATTGCTTTTACTGAAGAGGCTTATTCTTTAGGTCTGCAAGGAGTTGCAGAATATAACAGTCCAACTATTCGTTTTTCCTATTCGTCTATGACAACACCTGATCAAGTGTTTGATTATGAGATGAAAAGTTGTAAACGGATGCTTTTAAAAACGCAAATAATTCCCTCTGGGCATAATAAAGATGCATATATAACACGACGTATTACAGCAATAGCAGACGATGGTGAGAAGATTCCTATTTCACTTTTTTATCACAAAAATACTCCCCTTGATGGTGGTGCGCCTTGTCTGCTTTACGGTTATGGTGCTTATGGGATCTCTATACCTGCCAGTTTCAATAGTAATGTACTTTCTCTAGTAAACAGAGGTTTTATTTACGCTATTGCTCATATTCGCGGAGGAAAAGAAAAGGGAGTAGAATGGTATGAGAAAGGAAAACATCTCTTTAAGCACAATACATTTACAGATTTTATTGCTTGTGGGCGTTACCTTGTAAACAATAAATTCACTTCTCACGACCGGCTGATTGCTCATGGTGGTTCAGCAGGGGGGATGTTGATGGGAGCCATTGCCAATATAGCTCCACAGGATTTTGCTGGGATCGTAGCAAATGTGCCTTTTGTTGATGTCTTAGCGACAATGTTAGATGCTTCATTGCCACTCACTCCTCCAGAATGGGCTGAATGGGGGAATCCTCTTGAATCAGAAGAAGATTATAAGCTTATTGCTTCCTATTCCCCTTACGATAATGTCAAAGCTCAAAACTATCCCCCTATACTTGTGATGGCAGGATTAACAGATCCTCGTGTAACTTACTGGGAGCCTGCAAAATGGGTGGCAAAATTACGAGACCTAAAAACAGACGATAATGCAATTTTATTACGTATTAATATGGATTCAGGGCACGCTGGTGCAGCTGGACGTTTTTCAAAGCTAGAAGAAGTTGCCTATATCTATGCATATATTCTAAAGATAGCAGGAAAAGACTTTTGCTAATCCATAATACCTCTGTATGAAAGTCTCCGATAATTTATTGGATTATAGGGACTTTCATACACTAAAAAATTATTGAGACAGTTTAAAATTCACATTCTTCATAAAGTTTCAAAACATAGTCCCAATTAATTAAATGGTCTACAAAGGCTTCGAGGTACTTCGGTCGAGTATTGCGATAATCAATGTAATAGGAATGTTCCCACACATCGACACCCAAAATAGGTCGAGCATTGTGCACTAAGGGATTTTCGCCATTAGGCGTTTTCATAATTTCAAGCTTGCCATTTTTAACAGCAACCCACGCCCATCCAGAACCAAATTGGGCACTAGCAGCAGCAATAAAATCAGCGCGGAATTTGTTGTAACCACCTAGATCAGCGTCAATAGCTTTTGCTAACTTTTCAGGAAGTTTTTGGCCACCACCATTTTTTTTCATCCAAAGCCAAAAGTGGTTATGATTGTAATACTGCGCTGCATTATTAAACAAACCAATATTTTTTCCAAAACTTTTTTTAACAATATCTTCAAGGCTTTCATTTTCTAAGCCTAACTCTTTCACAAAATTATTGGTGTTGGTAAGATAAGCGAGGTGATGCTTATCATGATGATATTCAAGCGTTTCGCGTGACATATAAGGCGAAAGGGCATCGTAATCATAAGGCAACGGGGGCAATTCAAAAGCCATTTAAAAATCTCCTCGATTCTAATTGTTAAGCTTATTTCATAAGCCTAATTTGCCATTTACCGCATTTAAAAGCAAATGTTGAATACCTAGTTTGTATGAAATAGTTTTAATGTCTCTCTTTTTGTAAAAGAAGCTTTTAGGAAATGTATATTCATCAATCAAAAAGGGTATTGGTCTACATCAAGATTGCTTCTGAAGATTTTTTACATCTATGAGTGGGTAATAAATATCATTATCTTTTGAATAAAAAGTAAATGGAAATAGCTATTATTCCTTGTTTTTGTATCTCTATTTTTTCAAATACCATATAAAATGTTTTTAATTTTTGCAAAACTCTTCCAGTTTATGGGTGTATCATAATGTTTTCAACAGAATAATAAGTGTTATTTTTTAGGAAATATTTTTCAATGTGCTTGATTTTATTTTATGGTGCTACCCATGAATAATATAATGTAAAAATTAGTGGACATTACCATCTTTATGCTTAATGCAAGAGCACAGCAGCACTATCATACACTTACCGGTTGCCAATGTGGTGACAGCTTTTATCTTAATTGAGCAAGATGGGATTTTAATATATCAAGAAAAGTAAATCATATGCAAATTTATTAGATACATGAGTAAACTGCAAGATTTTCATTTTCTGTTCCTAGAAAATCAATACAAAGAGCAAAATAATTGATGGATAAATGGTTCCTTCTTATGTTAAAATCACAACTGTATATCAGTTTCTGCTACGAATTTGTATCGATGGCAATGCCATACAAGACTCAGAAATTTTATGATAAAAAAGTAAAGTCTTTGATTTTCAGATATTGCGTCCAATCACAGGAATCGCTATAAGGTGCAGGAGTCGCTGTAAAGCGTGTTTTTTTGGGGTATAGCCAAGCGGTAAGGCACCGGTTTTTGGTACCGGCATTCCCTGGTTCGAATCCAGGTACCCCAGCCAATTCTAGTGAAATTAGTTAATCAAAGTTCAGCTTGAGAGTGGATTAGCCCCCTTAACCTCTGTGTTGCTATTCATAGCAAGTCTGGTAAGTTGAGAAACACTTATTTATAGTGGGTTAGCTCTAAATATGGTAAGGTTCTCTTGCTATAGCTATCGCTCAAAGAACTCTTTTAAAAGATTCTTTTCTATAAGACGAGGGGTAAATGATTTATGCGCACTTGCTTTAGAAAAACTATTTGGCTGGATTTTGCGCTCTATAGCAACACCAGCGTGCAATTTTTCGTATTCCACCATCTTCATTACGTCGAACAGCGTAGCAATAACGCTGATCAGGAAATATATTTCGTTGCATATCGCGTACAATATGAGCAGTATGGCCATAGGGTGCTACACAATCAATAAACCATACGTATTTTCCATTCTGCCAATTGACATCGGGTAAAAGCTCTCCCTTTTCAAGCATAGATTGATGATTTTTCTCATCTAAAAAAGCCCAAGTGATAAAGGCACAAAATTCTCCACGTTCATTTTTATAGAGTTTATATTGCCCAGTCTGTAAGGCGGGTCCTATGTTGCGTTCAATATCCCAGATTCGCCAGCGGCGGTATAAGGGAGATGTAAGCATTAAAACAACCATGGCACCCAAAGCCGTAAGAGGATCTATGAGTGATGGTGATGGATTTTCATTTACAGACATCATCTTTCCTTTAGAGATTGTTCTAAAATTTTGGTGATAGGTTCAAAGAAATAAGAAATGAGACGTCGTTTTGAGGTAATGACATCCGTTGTTACAGTCATGCCAGGGATAAATTTAAGTTGTTTGTTATTCAAAGTGATGTGATCTTGGTCAATTTTGATTAAAACAGCGTAGACACCATTAATTTCTTTATTATAGCGCGCTGTAGCGCCTACATTAACGACTGTACCGTGGATAACACCGAAACGTTCAGGAGGAAAGGCAGAAAACTTGATGTAAGCACGTTGGCCCTTTTCTAAAAAACCAATATCTCGATTATCAAAAAATGCTTCAATAATGAGACCACCCGCACCAGGGACAATGCGCATGAGAGTTTTACCAGCCTCTACAAAGTCGCCCAAAGTATGGATACTTAAATCATCGATACGTCCATCAACAGGTGCATAGAGTGATAAGTGGTCAAGATGGTATTGAGTGCTATCAAGCTTTGCTTTTAATCCTTGAAGATTCAGTTCTGTTTCACGCGAAAGTTGCCGATAGCGGGCGATTTCATCGGAAATGAGACTTTTCCGTTGTTGGCGGAGGATGTTTATTTCGGCGGCATTTTCTTCCAAACGTCTTTGATTGGTTAAAATTTCATGCTCGACATTTTTAAAATCATGTAAACGCTCTAAATAAACGGCTTGGCTAATGACTTTTGTTTCCATCAGGCTTTTTGCAGCCTTTAATTTTCCTTGGCTTAATTGACGATTATCTTCCAACCTATCTAATTGCGCATGTTGTGTTGCACCGCTGCGCTCGACGCGGTCCGCCTGTGCTTTTAGCGCTCTTAATTTATCTTGGAGAGATTGAAGGGTAGCGCTAATGAGTTTTTCCCCTTCTATTCTTGCAGTCTGATTGCCAGAAGGAGGAGCTGGCAGATAGGCAAGCCCTTTGGTCACAAAATCTTTATCCAAAGGATCACTTTCATGCAAAGCTGTTAAAATAGCTGTTGCGATTTGTGCTTGAAGGGTTTGTTGCGCGATATCTGCTTGAACACGTGCGCACTCATTGAGGGCTTCACGAGGATCTAATTGAATAAGGAGATCCCCTTGATGAACAAATTGCCCTTCTTTTACAAGGATTTTCTCAATGCGTCCTGTATTTTGCGCTTGGACCAGCTGAACATAGGTGGTGGGAATAACACTTCCTTGCCCCCGTGCAACAATCTCTGTTTTTGCGATAAAGCTGCCGATTACAATAAAGAGAAATAAGGTGACCAAAACAGCAACCACCATATGAAGCGTTGGTGACAAAAGGCGCAAATAGGGAGCTTTATCTGCCATTTTTTGCCTCCAAATCAGTAAAGTTTAAGACGGTTGCATGCTGAGGGAAGAGATCACGTTTGTGGGTAATAACAAGAACAATACGATCTTGTGAAAGTTTATATAAATGCTCAACAATTTGTGCACTGACAGTGTCATCCAATGCGGAAGTAGGTTCATCCAAAATAAGAAGGCTTGGATTTATCAGAAAGAAACAAGCCAAAGCCAAGCGTTGGCGCTGACCACCTGATAAAAAACCACCTTGCTCTCCTACTTGAGTATTGAGTCCTAGAGGCAACTGAGCAATCAAATCATGGCAAGCACTAACATATAGTGCAGAGTCGATTTCATCTTTAGTGGCATCTGGTTTAGCAAGAAGCATATTCTCAAGAATGGTTCCGGAAAAAAGGCAAGGATTTTGGGGAAAATACGCGATTGTTTCACGCACGCTATGGACATCAAAATTCTGTAAAGGTTGTGCGTTAATCAATATCTTCCCGCTTGTTGGGGGGGAGAGTCCACAAAGGAGCTTCGCCAAGGTTGTTTTTCCGCACCCTGAAGGACCAAGTAACATAATTGGTTGCCCAGGTTGTAAACAGACATCAAGATGATTGATAATGGATTTATCTCCATAAGAAAAACAGAGATCGTTGGCCTCAAGATGAGGAGGAGCGCTGAGTTGAAGAGGCGGCTTTTTTTCTTCCCATTCTGAAGGGGAGTTAAGAATATCGCCCAAACGAAGACGAGAGATTTTCAAATGCTGCCATTCTTCCCATAGGGATGCAAGGCTTAAGATAGGACCAGAAACATTTCTAGCGAGGAGATGAAAGGCAATAAGTTGTCCTAGTGTAATCTGGTTTTGAAGAACTGCCTGAGCACCAAAAAAGATAATAAAAATAGTGAAAAGATCACCAAAAATATGACTCATGGCTCCATTGAGAAGATGCAATTTACTAGTTGTAAGGCTTTGATCTAAACTACGGGCTAAAGTCTCTTGCATGCGTATTGTATGAGCAGATTCTTTTACGTGTGCTTTAATGGCTTCAAGATTGGTAAAACTTTCAATAAGGCGCGATTTATGGACAGCTTGCAGAGTGAAAGCACGGCGTAATTGGCGGCGCAAGAAGGGACCGACTAGCGCTAAAGAACCCATTTGTAAAGGTAAAATGATAAGGACAATGAAGGTCAGTTTCGGACTAATGGAAAAGAGTGCAGCAATATAAATAATGGCAAACAGAACATTTAGCACAGTTGTGGCGATGGTTCCTGTTAAAAAACCGCGAATTGTATCAACTTCTCCAATACGTGAAAACAATTCCCCCATTTGCCAAGTGCGTAAAGTGGGCAAGGAGAGACTTAAAAGATGGGTGTAAATGCGCCGTCCAAATTCTAGCGTAAGCCGATTGGCTAAATAAGCACCTAAGTAGCCTGATAGAGTGCTAAGAGCTGTGCTAAACAGCATGATAGCAACCATCAAGACAACGATAGCATAGAGACTTTCAATGCGCTGAAAAGGGAGAATACGGTCGATAATCGCCTGAAAAATAAAAGGATTTACCAAGCCCAGCAAACGCAAAACAACAGCAACGCAACTGAGTTCGATGACATAATAAATATATTTCTTTGTTGTTATTGTAAACCAAGAGAAAAGGATACTAGTTTTTCTTGTGAATGTCTCATTTGAATTTATGATTTTATTTAAGAGAAAGAGCGATTGATGTCGCATATTTAAACAGTATTGTAAATAGTATTATATTAATACAAAATATATATCTTGTATTAATATAATATAAACATAATGTATTTATTATTTATACAGTATTTTTATTGTTATTTATACAAATTATATTTGAAATTTGCTAAAATGAACAATAATCAAATTCCCACTGTATCTTTATGATACAGTTATTTCTAATAATAAAAGAATGATATAAATGGGTAGTTCAAGCTCATCACATGATTCAATTAGTAACTCACATCCAAAAAGTTGGCTTTTTCCAGAAGAAGATGATTGTAGCTCAGGAGCTCATTCTCAAGCAGCAGGTGCAGGTGGCATCATAGGAGAAGTAATAGGAGGTATTGCTGGTGCAGTTGGAGGTCTTTTTTCTGGACCGGGAGGTGCAGGTGCTGGCTTACTCGGTGGAGCAGTAAGCGGCGGAATAGGAGGAGCTGGTGATTCAAGTAGTAACTCACATCCAAAAAGTTGGCTTTTTCCAGAAGAAGATGATTGTAGCCCAGGCGCTCATGCCCAAGCAGCAGGTGCAGGCGGCATCATAGGAGACGTAATAGGAGGTATTGCTGGTGCAGTTGGAGGTCTTTTTTCTGGACCGGGAGGTGTCAGTTCTGGCTTTGTCAATGGAGCAATAGGAGGTGGACTAGCAGGAGCTGGTGACGCTGTGGTAGATAAATACAATGCATGCTATACGGCACCAAGTTGTGAAACAAGCGATTATGTTGAAGCAGCTGCCATACACGGCGGTATAGGAGCAGCATCTGGTGCATTATTTGGTCTGGGAGGAGCAGCAATAGGCGGATTAGAAGGAGCTGCTGACGGTTTGATAGATAAGTACAATAAATGCCATCCGAATCCAAGTTGTGAAGTAAGCGATTATGTTGTATCAACAGCCATAAAGGGAGGCGCAGGAGCATTAATTGGTTTATTAGGTGGTCCGGAAACAGCAGTAGCAGGCGGATTAGGAGGAGCTATTAACGGTTTTAAAGATAAGTACAATCAATGTCATCCGTAAAGTAGAGGGACACTGTTTCTAATTTATTTAGAAAATAGCTAGTAAGATATTTCTGAGATCAGTGATATTGTAAACATACTTTAAAGCTATGGCTAAACTGATTTCAGGGATATTTTTGTGTGTGATAATAGATATTTTATTTTGGATTTTTTTGTTATGAATACTTTTACTCGCTCCTTAGTAACAGCAATTGGATTTGGATTTTGCATGTTTTTTTACAATAGATTTAAAGGTGAGAACTGGAGTATAAAAAGGACAATATTATCAACAATTATGTTTTTTATATTATATTATTCTGGAAATTTATTAGTTAAATATATGGGAATTTTATAAAAATTATTTATATATAAAATTATAATTATTTGAGTTAAGTTTATTATTTGAATTATACTCTATTGCTCTCTCTATTAAATCATTCATAAAGTAGATGAAATTTCAGTCTGGATTTTTTGTTATGCATACTTTTACTGGCTCCTTATTGGCAACGTTTATATATGGATTTTTAATGTTTTTTTACAATAGATTTAAAGGTAAGAACTGGAGTATAAAAATGGAAATATTATCAACAATTAGGTTTTTTATATTATATTATGCTGCAAATTTATTAATTGAATATATGGGAATTTTAAAATAATATAAAATCAAGTTGTTATATTATTTTAAAATATAATTATAAGGTGTTATTTGTAGAGTTATTTATAAAAAATAAGTTATTATTTTTATATAATATTTATCTTTAAAAAAAATGTTTACTGATTACATTGGGATAGATACTTTAAAATCAGTATTATCATAAATAATTCTGTTTTTTACTTCCTATTTTAAATCTTTTTAATTATTTCAAGCATGGGTTATTTTGAGATTATTATCTTTTGTATAAGGATTATCAGTTTATAGTTTTTGAAAAGTGATTGTTTGCTTATGTATCATGATTTATTGAAAAATAAGCAATTTTTATGAAATAAAGTGCTTTATCTCTCTTGATTTTTATCCATCATCTTGAGAAAGAGGGAGAGAAGCGATTTCTGTATCAAGTGCATCCATAAAATTGATAATAAAAGCAGCATTCGTTCCCAAATCTCTTGGTAAATAACGAGAAGCAGAACGCATATTAACAAAAGTAGTATCCCCTTCATCAGTTAAGCGTATCACGATATCCGAAATAAACCCAAGGTAAAAAGTTTTAGCTCTCGTTTCAATATACAGTTCATTCTCTTCACCTTTAAACTTTCTTTGAGCCACAACAGGGCAATCATAGGCTGCTAAAACATTAAGAACAGATTCGCGAATACGATCAGGTGAACCATCATAACGGCGCCCCGACATTTCTGGCCATTGTGACATCTGTAATGTTGCTTGTTCAGTCAAAACACTTTTGAGCGGTAAAGCAATGAACAAGCTTGTAGGCATAATTATGTGTCTACAAACTTGACAGGAAGGTTTAGGTGCATAATTCTACAAAATTATATATTTAATTTGGATTTTTTTTATGAATGAGCTTATTAGTATTATTGTAGAATTATTATTTTCTATAGGTGCTTTAGTTATATTTTTCTATACATTGTTTTCATATTATAAATCTAAAGGTTATAGTAAAAAAGAAATTTGGAAAAAAATTTTGTTAAGAATATTTTTTTTCTTTATATTATTTTCTATAATATTTTTTATTTATATACGTTATTTCTATGAACAATGATTATTCATTATTAATTTATAATTATAGATTAATTTGGAAATTTTATTTGTTATATATATTTTTAATATACTTTATGAATTGTTTTTTGCATTTTTTGTTTAATTATATTTATTTAAATTGTATTATGTATCTAAGGTATGTAATGAAAAAAATATTAAAATTAAATCATTAATTAAGAATAAATTCGTTTTTTATATTATTTTAAATTATTAAGTTTTATATGATATAATATATATTAATGTTTATTGTTTTTATATATTTTTAATTTGGATTTTTTATGAGTGATATTATTCGTATTATTGCAAAATTATTATCTTCTACATGTTTTTTCTTTATATTTTTCTATGCAATGTTTTTACGGTATAAATTTAAAGGTTATAGTAACAAAGAAATTGTGAAAAAAATGTTTTTAAGCACATTTTTGTTCATTATATTTGTTATATTACTTTCTATAACATTTTTTATTTGTATACGTTATTTATATGAAAAATGATTATTTATTATCTTTATATAATAATGTTTTTGATATGAGTTTTATAATAATTTATTTAATATTAAACTTTAAAAAATATTTACTGATTACAGTTAGACAGAGACTTTAATATTATTATCAATATTTCTGTTTTTTATTTCCTATTTTTTTAATCTTTTTCATTATTTCAAGAATGGTTAGGTTTGAGAATATTATCTTTTGTATAAGAATTTTTAGTTTATAGCTTTTGAAAAGTGATTGTTTGCTTATGTATCATGTTTATTGAAAAATAAGCAATTTTTGTGAAATAAAGTGTCTTCTCTCTCGCTCTTGATCGTTATTCATCTTCTTGTGAAAGAGGAAGGGAAGCGATTTCCGTATCAAGGGCATCCATAAAATCGATAATAAAAGCAGCATTTGTCCCCAAATCTCTTGGCAAATAACGAGAAGCAGAACGCATATCAACAAAAGTTGTATCCCCTTCATCAGTTAAGCGTATCACGATATCCGAAATAAACCCAAGGTAAAAAGTTTTAGCTCTCGTTTCAATATAAAGCGCATTTTCTTCACCTTTAAACTCTCGTTGAGCCACAACAGGCCAATCATAGGCTGCTAAAACATTGAGAACAGATTCGCGAATACAGTCAGGTGAACCATCATAACGGCGCCCCGATATTTCTGGCCATTGTGACATCTGTAATGTTGCTTGTTCAGTCAAAACACTTTTGAGCGGTAAAGCATCGCTGGGACGTATTGTGCGAAAAAAAGCCGGCGGGCTTTGTGTATCGGTAGAAATATCGTAAAGAGCCGGTAAGGTAAACCAAAGTCCAAAAAAGAGCATCAGTGGTGTAGCCGTTATTACCGAATAAATGATCCCTTTTAAAGCTTTCATTCCCCCTAGGGCTCCATAGACCCATAAGCTGTAAAGTGCTTTTAAAGCAAGAAAAAGAGAAATAATCACACAGCCAGTAGAGATTCCGATCAAAATTATGAAGTCGGTTACGTTAATGACGGAAAAACGTTGTAAAATGACTGAAAATAATAAAACAAAGAACGACAATCCACCAAATCGAGGGGACCATACTGCTGCTCTTGAAACGAACCGAACATATCTCTTCTTCATGAAGTTTTTTCCCCTCAATTGTAAACTATAAGCCAAGTTTTTCAGAGTGCATATCTTACAAAAAGCTTATGCTCATAAAACAAAAATAAAGCACTTATTTTTGAGGTCAAGGATGCATAATGTCTTATAAGTTTCCAGCGATTATTTTTGCACTTCATTGAAGGTAATCAGTATTTCTTCTATAGTTTATCATGTTGTTGATGCGAACTTTATGGGAATGTTTGTAAATAAAAAGAAGTAAACTCAAATAACAAGTTTTACGGTTGTTAGCAGCATATTTTTCTAGAACTTTACTCTTGATTTTCTCTTCTGATTGCTGGGAGTTTTTTCTGTCAGATAATGCGTAATCAAATAGGATATGATGATGTGCAATAGAGATTTCATTCTATCTCAATAAAAAATTGAGGGATTTATAATCAGATAAATCTGAATTCGAAGATTCAATTAATAGAGAAAAAGATAACCATTTTGATAGGCTTCATGTATTTTGTATAGAAAGTAAGGTGTTGTACAAATGAGAGGTTACTCCGTTTTTATTCATAAAATATGCGGCAGGTCGCAGATGAAAGAAAAGCTTCACTTTCTTTTTTTGCAAGTGAAGAAGGGGCAAAAATACGTAAAATGACAAAACCTTCATTCAAATTTTTAGCAACCAAAACTGAATTGGCATTTTTTTTAGGTTTTGATTTTTTGAGTTCTATGATTTGTATTGGTTTTCCAATGATAAGATCGAGTGTATTATCAGGGGCTGTTCGGTCATTAAGGCTATAGAAAATAATTCCTTTGTGTGTGTAGGCTGCTAGTGACCAAAATTGTCGTGTTTTCAAAGCTTTTAAATGAACAGGTCCATTTTCAAGATTAAATCTGCAGACTTTAAGAAGAAAGAGGGGATCAGCAGATTGTTGAATAGGATTATCGGGAGTAAAAGCAACAAATTG
The DNA here is from genome assembly GCF_042195515.1 of Bartonella sp. CB10SXKL. Classification (NCBI taxonomy): domain Bacteria; kingdom Pseudomonadati; phylum Pseudomonadota; class Alphaproteobacteria; order Hyphomicrobiales; family Bartonellaceae; genus Bartonella; species Bartonella sp. CB10SXKL. The sequence continues at coordinate 64,736 of NZ_JBHION010000002.1, forward strand.
ATAAGGGGCCCCAGATTTTTTAAGTGCTGTCCATATATTATTTTGTGTCCAATAGGGGATCAGAAAGAGAACGCAAATATGAACGATAATAGCGCCAATGATTGCAAGAAGTGCGGTATGAATAAATCTAGTCACAATTTATTTGTCCTGATGGAATTTGTTCTATTGATGGCATTGTAAGCTTTTGTAATGCCGTTGCAGAGATGATTGAGGTATCGTATAAGGTAAGAATAAGCCCGAATTCTTTTTGACTAACTATTGCAAGCCAATTGCCAGCTTGTGGTGTAGGTGAAATATTGATGCGCAATGAGCCATCATGCTCATAAGTAATAGCGTTCGTGTGGAGTTCAAAAGGTATTTCTTTGGATGAAGTATAGGGTTTTAGGGATTTGTCAGCTGTATAAAGGGTAAAAAGACGGGTTTCAGGGATGGTGCCTTTGAGTAAATAATGACAGTGGGGGTGGAGTGGACGCCCTTGGTTGTCTTGCCAAATCTGGAATTGAAGACCTTCAGTGCGTCCGAGTGAAACAATGCCTCGTTTGTCCGTGCGGGCGCGGGTATAAGGATCCATATTGGCGGTTCCCATTTTTGGATAAGCACTCCATTCTCCAATTCTAAAGCGTTCAAAATGAGGAAAGGAATTGAGCACATAATCGACACTCAGTTTTCCACATAAAATGGAAAAAGCGAAGATAAAAAAGAAAATGGTGATATTAAAAAACATCAGTGAATATCTTGAATTCAAAATGTTGAATCTCCAGTTGTTTTCACCTTCAAAGAAATTGCAGATGGTTTTTTCAGATCTTTGTTAATCAATCGCACAATATTCAATGTTTCAGGAGAAAGCGTAGAGGGTATTGGGGGAAAAAATTCAGAATCTGCATGGGAGGAAAGTATTGGGGGATGATAAGGAAGAAGAGAATCTTTAACACCATAGAGTTGTTTGAGCATAATATTTTGGTGTGCAGCAAGCATGATGCGTTGCCATATCATGGCAGGGACTCCACCCCCAAAAGCACGATTCATCGGTGAAAAGTTATCATTTCCCATCCATACCGCTCCAGTATAATTGCCAGTAAAGCCAACAAACCAAGCATCACGATAGGATTGTGATGTTCCAGTTTTCCCAGCGACAAGAGTCATGGGCAGAGCAGCACGCTTACCAGACCCTCGTGTTGTGACACCCACCATCATTTGGTTCATATAAGCAGCTGATTGTCTGCTGAGAACTCGGTGTAACTTATTTCCGTTATGTTCGAAATCCCATACCACATGTCCATCGATTGTTCTGATTTGCGTGAACCCATGACGATTACCAGCTATCCCGCCATTCGCAAAGACATTAAAGCCAGTTGCTTGATCCATGGGGGTCATGTTGGAAGTGCCCAGAACCATCGTTTTGTGTGATAAAATATGCGCGTTAATCCCCATATTCTTGATGAGATCTATGATAGGTTGGGTATCGCGGTGAAGATATTGATAGGTGAGATACACAGGGACTGTATTAATAGAAAAAGCTAAAGCTGTTGCTAAATCAATTTTCCCCAAATAACGGCCAGAATTATTTTTTGGTGTCCAACCTCCCCAATTGATCGGAGCATCTAAAACGATTGTCGAGGGAGAAAGTCCGTGTTCCAGTGCGGTTGCGTAAACATAAGGTTTGAATGAAGAACCAGTTTGTCGTCCGCCTTGTGTTGCTCTGTTAAATTGGCTCTTTTTATAATCTTGTCCTCCAACAATTGCGCATACGGCACCGTTATTATCGAGTATAACAGTGGAAGCTTGTGTTACGCGATATTGTTGACCATACTGATGTAAATGATATGCAATTGATTCTTCTGCTGCTTTTTGAATATTTGGATCAAGAGTCGTTTGAATAATTAAACTATGGCTTGGAAGTTGATTGCGCATTTTTTTGACTTCCTCGAATGCCCAATCAAGAAAATAATCAGGCTGATTATTTTCTATTTGGGGAAGTGCCCTAGCAGGGTGGCGATGCGCATTGATAATCTGGCTCTTCGTCATAAAGCCACTATTAACAAGATTAGAAAGGACGATATTGGCACGTGTTTGAGCCGCAAAGAGATGACTATGAGGAGCATATTTTGTTGGAGCTTTAAAGAGTCCTGCTAACATAGCAGATTCACTTAAAGAGACATGACGTATGTTTTTTCCAAAATAAAATTTTGCTGCTGCGGCAATACCAAAATTGTTTCCTCCCATATAGGCCCGGTCAAGGTAAAGTTGTAAAATCTGCTTTTTGCTAAAATTTGCTTCTAGCCAAAGAGCAAGATAAGCTTCTTTGATTTTACGTGTTATGGTTCTTTCGTTTGTTAAAAATAAATTTTTAGCCAATTGTTGTGTGAGAGTTGAACCACCTTGCACCACACCTTTAGCTTGCATATTTTGTGAAATTGCCCGTGTAAGTCCTTGAAAATCAATGCCCCAATGATCAAAAAAACGACGGTCTTCTGTAGCGAGAACCGCTTTAATAACAGTGTCAGGCATTTCTTCAACGGGGACAGAGATCGCCGGCAGTGCACCACGGTGCCCAATGGAATTTCCATAGCGATCTAAAAAAAGAATGGAAAAGTTTTTAGGAGAAGACCAATCTGTTTTGGTCACTTCAAAAACAGAAATGCCCAAAATAGTGAAAAGAGTAAATCCCATCAACCCTAATGTCAGTATTTCATCGAGAACTTCAACGATAAAACGTTTCCATCCTTGAAGATGAAAATTTTGTGAGACGATTTTTGCCTTTTTCCAGAAAAAACTGTTAGCAGAACGAATGTGATAAAGCGCTGTGTCTAATCGTGCGTCTAATTCAATGAGAGCAGGACTGTGAAATGGCTTACGATGTTGCCCTTTCTTTTTTTTAAAAAAATCAAACATTTAAAGAGAGCCTATGGCAAAGAAATACAACCAAACAAATCTACAATAATTATATGGAGTAGAAGTATTTTTTTGCTATAGTGCTAACAGAGAAAGAGTTGATTTTAGAATTATTCATTTTTCGTAAGATAGTGTATTAATATTTTATTATTTTATTGAATAAATTTTATTCTCATTATTAAAAATATTTTTTTGATTTTTTAAAAATTTGGAGTAATGTTAATATGTTCTTCTGTAAGATAGAGGATAAATTATTTCCATTTGTGATTTTTAAATCGACTGAAAAAAACCATTATTTCTTTTATCCTTTATCAAGGAGAAGAGATGGGTTATTGAAATATTTATGATGAAAAAAAAATTCTTGTTCGTAATAATAGCAGCTTTTTTAGGAGCAGATTCTGTTCTAGCTTCTGGGTGTGCTGAAGTAGGTAAGAAGGCTGCCGCGCAAGAGAGCGGGGTTCTCGTCCGTTCAAAACCGGTTGTTCAGGATGGAAAGGACATGTGTGCAATTGTAGTTGTTGTACCAGCCCGTAATGGTGAAAAGTTACGTCGTGTTGAGTTTTTTGTTCCTGCTGATTAGTTTTTGGCAGATGGTGTTGTGATGCGTATCTTAATCGTTGAAGATGATCGGAATCTTCACCATCAATTAGCAGAAGCTGTAAGACGTGCAGGATATGTTTCCGATAGTGCTTTCGATGGTGAAGAAGCTTATTTTTTAGGGAGCACAGAGTCTTACGACGCGGTGATACTTGATATAGGTTTACCGCAGATTGATGGTATTAGTGTTGTTGAAAAGTGGCGTCAAGAAGGGCTCTCCATGCCTGTTTTAATGCTAACGGCGCGAGACCGTTGGTCTGATAAGGTGCACGGTATTGATGCTGGAGCTGACGATTATGTTGTGAAGCCATTTCATTTGGAGGAAGTGATGGCGCGCTTGCGAGCATTAATTCGTCGCACTACGGGACATGCGACAAGTGCATTATGTTGCGGAAATGTTTTGTTGGATACAAAGACGTCTCGTGTTTTTGTAGATGGTCAATTGATTAAACTAACATCTTATGAATTCAGACTGCTTTCGTATCTCATGCATCATTGTGACAGGGTCATTTCAAGAACAGAGCTTACAGAACATCTTTATGATCAGGATTTTGATAAGGACTCGAATACGGTGGAAGTCTTTGTAGGTCGGTTACGGAAAAAGCTTGGAGTGGATTTGATTGAAACTATTCGAGGAATGGGGTATCGCGTGAGAATGCTAGGTGATTAATGAATGTTTTTGAAGAGAATAATTGGTGTAGGAGGTTCTTTTTTGTAATTACTCGATCTCTCAGTTTACGTGTTATGATCTTATCAACATTATGGGTTGTTATTTCTCTTTTATCGATTTCTGCAGTAAGTATTTTATTTTATAAGCGTTCAACTGAACAAAGCCTAGAGCGTATCCTTTCTGCTCAACTCTACAGTCTTATTGCAACAGTGACGGTGTCATCGGAAGGTACTTTGATAGGAGGGGCTGGGATTGATGATATTCGTTATTCTGATCCAACAACAGGATGGTATTGGGAAGTTGTTGCGATATCCCATAATTTAAAAGGAAGATTGACATCCCCATCATTGGGAACAGGCGAGATATTTACACCAAGTGATGTTGATATACCTTTTGACAATAAATTCTTTCGCTCTTATCGGATAACGGGGAACAATGGTCAAAAGTTACAAGTGATTGAGAGTGATGTTGTTCTTGATAATAAAAATCATATTGCACGTTTTCGGCTTGTTGGGAATATCGATGAAGCTCATGCCCAGGTAAAGGAATTTACGCGAACTTTGCAAATTTTTCTTTGGAGTTTCGGTATCGGGAGTGTTCTTATTAATATTGCTATTATTTTCTTTAGTTTTCAACCGTTGAAGCTTATTCGACACGCATTGAATGATATTCGCGAAGGAAGAGTTCATTATGTGAATACGGATTTAGTAAGCGAAGTGATGCCGCTTGTACAAGAGATGAATGCTCTCATTAATAATAATCAGCGTATTATTGAGCGATTTCGCACACAAGTTGGTAATCTCGCGCATTCATTGAAGACGCCTCTATCTGTGATTATGAATGAGACAGATAAGATGCGCGGAGAAAAGGCTTGTTTGTTGAGAGAGCAAACGCAAATAATGCAAGCTCAAATCAATCATTATCTTCAGCGTGCACGGATTGCAGCACAATGCGATAGTATTGTCTATCATACGTCTGTTCGCAGTGTGCTTGAACGTTTGGTGCGGGTTATGAAAAAGCTTAATCCTGAAAAACAAATTCAATTTATTATGGATGTTGATGATATTGTTTTTTCTGGAGAGAAGGAAGATTTAGAAGAAATTGTAGGGAATTTGATTGAAAATGCTACTCAGTGGTCTCGAGCAAAGGTTTTGATCTCTTGTTGTTTAGAAGAAAATGTTGAAGAAAAAGAATATTTTAGTATCTTTGTAGAAGATGATGGTCCTGGTTTAACAGAAGACAAAATTGATGAAGCATTAAAAAGAGGGCGGCGGTTTAATGAAAGTAAACTAGGGGCAGGCTTAGGGTTAGCAATTGTTTCAGATATGGTCAGTGAATATGGTGGCAATCTCTTTTTATCACGTTCTGATTTGGGTGGATTGTATGCAAAAGTTTTGTTACCTAAGATGGGAGAATGACATATTTTCTTCTTAAGCAAGAAATGTCTATAAAGTTTATAAAGCAGTATTTTAGACAATACATAAAGAGTAGGGAAACATTGTTTTTAGTTTCTTTGCTTAATTGATATATATGATAGATATTTTATAATATTCTCCATGAAAAAATGAATTTTTATTAATTCACATTACTTTTCTCATGAAGAGGATAAAATGTAAGCGAGTTATTCTCTGTTCGTATTGGAAAAAAACGATATGCTCTTATTAATTTTTGCAGCATTTTTTCTGACTTTTCTGGCAAGTATTCTTTTTCTTTCACTACGTTTTGACGATGAGATAAAGAAAGAATGGACAGTTGAAACCGTAGATGGTTATAGAAGCCATAAGCGTATGATTGAGTTTAACAAGCTTTATATGAATTATAAAAAAAGAAATATTCTTAAGGCTTTGAGTATTTTGTTTGTTCTTCTGATGACATGGAGTATTTATGGGCTGACAGGCAATCCAGAAGTGAAAAGTTATTTTTTTAGCGAATTAATGGATAAGGATCCTAAAACTCTCAGTAAGCAAGAAAAGCTTATTCGTTTACAAGTGCTTTTTTTCCGTGCACCTCACGATGGCAAGCTAGCAGATGCGTTAGCGGTAGGGTATCTCGAAGAAAGCCTTTTTCAAGAAGCTGTGAATACTTATTTAGATGCACTTCGTTTGAATGGAGAAACAGCTCCAAGGCTTGTCGGATACGGTTTAGCATTGGTTGGTTATGAAGGGGGGGTGATAACGCAAGAAGCGCAAAATGCCTTTCAAAAAGCAGCAGATTTAGCCCCAACAGATTTTTATCCACGTTTGTTGTTGGCCGATGCATTGCATCAAGCAGGAAAAACTGCGCAGGCAGTGCAATTTTTACAAAGCTTTCTTGATACAATGCCTGAAAATTTTTCAGGACAATCACGTGTTAAAAAAATGATGATTCAGTTACGTGATTTATCGAGTGAGCATACAGAGAAAAGAAATCTTGCACCTATGTAGAAGATGTGCAAAGCTCTTAAAAAATAAAATATTGATACTTAATTATAACGTATTTAAACTTTTTTCGCAGAGTGTCTATGAACAGTCAATCTTTAAAGAGTTCTGCCTCATGGAAGGTTATTTTAGAGCAGCGAAAAAAAAGGCGCTTACTGATCATATTATTATGTTGTTTGGTTATGACAATTGCAGCAAGTCTCATAGTGTATGCAATGCGTCATGCGGTCAGTTTTTTTAGAATGCCCTCTGAAATTACAAGAGAAGATATTTTAACGGAGCGCCCTTTGCGTTTGGGTGGCTTTGTTGAAAAGGGAACCGTTCAATATGTTGGAGAGAGAGGCGTTATTTTTTTTGTAACGGATAACAAAAAACATGAAAAAGTGGTTTTCAATGGTGCATTACCGGATCTTTTTCGTGAAGGTCAGGGGGTGATTGTAGAAGGGCATTTCGATAAACAGGGCTTTTTTATAGGGATGCGTATTTTAGCAAAACATGATGAAACTTATATGCCTAAAGAAACAGCTGATCGTTTGAAAAAACATTACATTATGGAGAAATAATTCGATTGTGCTTGTCGAACTGGGTCATATTTTTTTAGCTGCAGCATTTTCAGTAAGCTTATTAGGGGCGTTTTTACCTGCTTTAGGTTTTTGGTGGAGAGAGCGTTTGTTAATGCAAACAGCTGTTCCTCTAACATATATCACTTTTACATTACTACTTTTATCTTTTTTAGTGATAATTTATGCTTATGTCGTATCTGATTTTTCTGTTTTGAACGTTGTTGAGAATTCTCATTCAGAAAAACCGATGCTCTATAAAATTACAGGTGTTTGGGGAAATCACGAAGGCTCTATGTTGTTATGGGTTTTAAGTCTTGCTTTTTTTAGCGCATTGATGGCTTTTTTTAGCCAACATTTGCCAGAAGATTTTAAGACGCTTGTTTTAATTTGCCAAAGTTGGATTACAACTTCTTTTCTTTTATTTATTCTTTTTGTATCCAATCCATTTTTACGCGTGAATCCACCAGCATTGCAGGGAAATGGTCTCAATCCTCTTTTACAAGATATCGCATTAGCAATTCATCCACCGCTACTTTATTTAGGTTATGTTGGTTTTTCACTTTGTTTTTCTTTTGCCGTTGCGGCATTGATTATGGGACATGTTGATAGAATTTGGGCGCGTGGGATTCGTCCGTGGCTTTTACTTTCTTGGTGTTTTTTGACATTGGGTATTATGGTTGGCTCCTATTGGGCTTATTATGAGCTAGGATGGGGCGGCTATTGGTTTTGGGATCCTGTTGAAAATGTTTCGTTTATGCCTTGGCTTTCAGGAACGGCTCTTTTACATTCTGCTCTTGTTCTCGAAAAACGAGAAATATTGAAAAGTTGGACTTTGTTTTTAGCGCTGCTTACTTTTTCCCTTTCTCTGATGGGAACTTTTCTTGTGCGTTCTGGGCTTTTAATTTCTGTTCATAGTTTTGCTGTTGATCCAGCACGGGGGCAGGCAATGCTTGCGCTTTTCTTTTTTTTTACAGGAGCGGCTTTTTTTCTTTTTGCTTTGCGCACCCCTATTTTAAAAACAGAAAGATTTTTTCAACCAATTTCACGTGAAGGGTTTATTGTTTTAAATAATTTGTTATTTACAACAATAACAGCAACAGTATTGATTGGTACGCTTTATCCTTATTTTATTGAGATATTAACTGGGCAAAAAATTTCTGTAGGGTCTGCTTTTTTTAACATTACTTGTGGACCGCTAATGGTTTTGCTGTTGTTGTTTGTTCCGTTTGGGACAATGATGGCATGGAAACGCGGTGATTTTCTTGCAGTTTTTGAACGGTTATGGTTTGTTTTTGTATTCGTTGGTATCGTCTGTTTTATAATATTCTATGCGGCATCTGTGCGTGATATTTTTGCAGTTTTAGGGATTGGGCTTTCAGCGTTTGTTTTTTTAGGCAGTTTAGCGGATCTATGGGGAAAGAGTGGATATGGCAAGAGAGCTTTTTCAGTACGCGTTAAGAGATTTCTTGGATTGCCATGGTCTACTTTTGGTGCAGCAATAGCACATATGGGATTAGGCGTTACACTATTTGGTATTGTTTGTGTGGCAAGTTTTGGGCAAGAACGTATTTTAATCATGAACATAGGGGATAGGGTGACGATAGCGGATAAAACGCTTCATTTTGATGCAGTGTATGATGGTGTTGGTTCGAATTATTCGACAATGGAGTTTTATTTTAAAATATATGAAAATAAAAACATTGTGGGTCATGTAACAGCCTCAAAGCGATTTTACTCAAGTCAAAATACATCAACAACAGAAGTTGGTCTGAAAAATCATGGCTTATCGCAGCTATATATTGTACCGGGACATATCGATAATCGGGGTCTTGTTGTGCACGTATGGTGGAAGCCTTATGTAATATGTATTTGGTTAGGGGCATTCATGATGGCTATGGGGGGATGTCTTTCTCTTCTGGGGTATTGGTTTCGCATTGGCATGTACAATAGGGTAGTGCTTGCTTTAAATTTTTGGAAAAGACATTGAGATGAAAAAAATTCTTTGGATTGTATTTTTTTTAATTGCAACGTTTCCTTTTCAATTAGCAATAGCAGTAGAGCCGGATGAGATTTTAAAGGATAAGATTCTTGAAGCGCGAGCACGCCATATTTCATCGCATTTACGTTGTCCGGTTTGTCAAAATCAATCAATTGATGATTCAGATGCTGCTTTAGCACGTGATTTACGGCTTTTAATTCGGGAAAGGCTAAAAATGGGCTATAGTAATCAGCAAGTCACTGACTTTCTTGTTGAGCGATATGGTGAATTTATTCTCTTGAAGCCACCATTGAATAAAATAACTTGGTTTTTATGGTTCTCGCCTTTGATCATTATTATCATTGGCATAAGTATCATATTTTTCCACTTCAAACGGAATAATCATGCGTTATGTGAATGAAAAAGAACAGTCAAAAATGTCATTGCATTAAAAAAGATGTTACATAAAAGAAATCAGATCATTTGCAATGAGCATACAATCTTATTGTAATTATATTAGGGAATACTGAAACCTTACAAAACTTTAATAATTTAGACAGAAAACGGTAAGGTCTGGTATTTTATAAGTGGTCGGAATTGGAATAAAGGTATGATTGAATAGGAGCATAGAGTAAATGGTTAAAAAGGCTTTCTTTAAAACATTTGTCGCAGTGAGTTTTTCTGCGATATTGGAAAGTGCACTGTTTTTTAGTGGATGTACATCAAGCTTGTGGATGACAAAGGCTCATGCAAGTTCTGTATTTACTTCGTTAATGCAACAACAGGGATTTGCCGATATTGTTGCTCAAGTGAAACCAGCCGTTGTAGCAGTACAAGTAAAGAGCAATAAAAAGAAAGAAGATAGGTTCTTTAGCAACTTTTTTAGTGGTCCAGGACTTGATCAATTACCAGATCAGCATCCTTTAAAAAGATTTTTTAAAGAGTTTTATGATTTTGATAAACCTAAAAATAAATTTCCGCACCAATCGCAGAGACTCCGTCCTGTTGCTTTTGGATCGGGTTTTTTTATTTCATCTGATGGTTACATTGTGACCAATGATCATGTGATTTCTGATGGAACAAGTTATACTGTTGTTCTTGATGATGGTACAGAATTGAATGCAAAGCTCATTGGGAAAGACCCCAAAACCGATCTTGCCGTACTAAAAGTGAATGATAAAAGAAAATTTTCCTATGTTGATTTTGGTGATGATTCAAAGCTTCGTGTTGGGGATTGGGTTGTTGCCATTGGGAATCCATTTGGTCTTGGTGGAACTGTGACAGCAGGTATTGTTTCTGCACGTGGACGTGATATTGGCACTGGTGTGTACGATGATTTTATTCAGATTGATGCTGCTGTTAATAGAGGAAACTCTGGTGGTCCAACGTTTGATCTTAATGGAAAGGTTGTTGGGGTTAATACAGCAATTTTTTCTCCTTCTGGAGGAAATGTTGGGATTGCTTTTGCTATTCCGGCTGCGACTGTAAAACAGGTTGTACAACAACTTATTGAAAAAGGTTCAGTTCAACGTGGTTGGTTAGGTGTTCAGATTCAGCCGGTAACAAAGGAGATTTCCGATTCAATAGGTTTGAAAGAAGCCAAAGGTGCTTTAGTTACTGATCCGTTAAAAGGACCGGCAGAAAAGGCTGGTATTAAAGCGGGTGATGTAATTATTTCAGTGAATAATGAAAAAATTGCTGATGCGCGTGAGCTGGCGAAACGTATTGCAAATATTAAACCAGGAGAAATGGTAACCATAGGGATTTGGAGATCAGGTAAGGAGGAGAGCATCAAGGTTAAACTCGCTTCAATGTCTGAAGATGAAAGTAAGAAAGAGACTTCAAAATATTCAAATGGACAGAGTGATTTAGATGAAACATTGGAAGATTATGGTCTGATTGTTATGCCTTCTGATGATGGTGTAGGGGTTGTCGTAACGGATGTCGATACCGATTCAGATGCTGCAGATAAAGGGATACGCCCTGGTGATGTCATTGTGACAGTAAATAATAAACCGGTTAAACGAGTCTCTGATATTATTAACACAATCAAAAATGCTCAGCAGTTAGGACGAAAGGCTATACTCTTACAAGTGCGGACAAATGATCAAAATCGTTTTGTTGCTCTTCCAATTTTCAAAAAGTAAGGCTTTAGTTTGTAGGACAAATGTTTATTAAATATTTGTCCTACAACATAATAAAATAATGGAGATACGTTTTATGAAGATACTCGTTATTGAAGATGATCATGAGACGGGGCATTATCTCGAAAAAGCTTTTTTGGAAGTAGGGCATTCCGTTGATGTTGCTTATGATGGGGATACGGGATATGCTTTAGCAACCACGGAAAATTATGACGTTATGGTTGTTGACCGAATGCTTTTACATCGTGATGGTCTTTCTATTATTGCTGAATTGCGCGCTAAAGGCAATGAAACACCGGTTCTTATCCTGTCTGCTTTAGGGCAAGTTAATGATCGTGTAACGGGGCTGCGTGCAGGGGGAGATGATTATTTGACAAAGCCTTATGCTTTTTCTGAACTTCTTGCGCGTGTTGAAGTTTTACAACGGCGGAAAAATCCTAAAGAAGCAGAAACTGTTTACTGTGTAGGTAATCTTGAGCTTGATCGGTTAGCACATACGGTAAAACGGGGTGATAGAAACATTCTATTGCAACCACGAGAGTTTCGTTTACTTGAATATTTGATGCGTTATGCGGGGCAGGTTGTTACACGCACTATGCTTTTGGAAAATGTTTGGAATTACCATTTTGATCCACAAACGAATGTCATTGATGTCCATATCTCCCGTTTGAGAGCCAAAATTGAAAAAGATTTTGATGTTCCCCTTCTTCATACAGTGCGTGGAGCTGGATATATGCTGAAAGTACCAGATAACAAAGCATGAATCGTTTGATTAATATAATGCGCACGACAGCGCTAAGGCTTTCAGCACTTTACATTTTATTGTTTGGATTGGTGGCAACAGGACTTTCTATTTATATGACGGCATTTTCTGCTTCATTGTTAACAGAGCAAACTGAACAGGCTTTACATGAAGAATTAAAGTATATTGAAAATGCTTATAATTATGGGGGATTATCCTTATTAATGCGCACTATTGATTATCGTTCAAGACAACCAGGAGCATTTCTTTATCTTGTCACGGATTCTATGGGGCGTATTTTAGCAGGAAATGTAGCACGTATTGAATTAGGTCTTTTGAATCAGAGTGGTTTTATTTCTACCTCTTTTTTATATTCCCGTTTTGGAGAACATGGCAAAACAAGTGAACATCGCGCTTTGGCGGTTATTGTTGATTTACCTAATGCTATGAAGATTCTTATAGGACGTGATTTGGATGAGCCAGAACGTTTTGCTGTTGTTATTCGCAAAGCTGTGATCATTGCACTTGCTGCAATGGTTGGAGGCGCTTTACTCATATGGTTTTTTGTTGGCAGGAGAGCTTTACAAAGGATTGATCATGTAACGGCTGCATCACAGCGCTTGATGGATGGTGACTTCAGTGGGCGTTTACCTGTCTCTGGAGTAGGGGATGAGTTTGATCGATTGTCAACCAATCTTAATGTTATGTTAGACCGCATTGAAGAGTTAAATATTGGTTTACGTCAAGTATCAGATAATATTGCTCATGACCTGAAAACGCCGTTAACGCGTCTTAGAAATCGTGCTGAAGAAGCACTTTCAGGAAATAAGACAAAGCTTGAATATCGTCAGGTCCTTGATAGGGTTATTGCAGAATCAGATCAACTTATTTGTACGTTCAATGCAATTTTAATGATTTCACGTATTGAGGCCAGCAGTGCAATTGAGCATCTTGAAATGATGAATATGAAACTGATCCTTGAGGATGCTGTTGAGATTTACGAACCTTTTGCTGAAGAGTCAGGTGTTTTACTTCGGTTGGGGAATATATTTGATAAAGAGCTTAAGTTGAATCGTGAGCTTGTTGCACAATCAATTTTTAATCTTATAGATAATGCCATTAAATATGCCTCTAAAGGTGAAAGGAAAGCGGAGGTTTGCTTATCAATGGAATATCGTGATGAACATTTATTAGTTGTTGTGAGCGATAATGGACCAGGAATAGCAGAGGATAAACGTGAAAAAGTGACAGAACGATTTGTTCGTCTTGAAGAAAGCCGCACACAACCTGGGTTTGGGATTGGTTTAAGTATAGCAAAAGCAGTTATGAAGCTTCACGGGGGTGAATTGTTACTTGAAAATGCAAATCCAGGGCTTAGGGCTATTTTGTTATTTCCTTAAAGATATTTTTCTTCACTTTTCTCTTTTCATACGTAACAACTATTTTAAAAGTATAAAGCAATAGAAAGGAAAGCAAAATGCTTTTCAAGGGAGCGCAGACGAAACAAGCTTTTTTAAAAACACAGCTTCTCCCTTTATGCCCTCTCGATAAAAGTAGTTCCCAATGGTTAAAAGACATGGAAGAACAAGCAAGGAAAGAAGGTTTAGAATCGCTTATTTCCATCATTTCAGAGAGTGGAACGCAGATTGATTTTATCAGTTCGGTTATGACCTTATCTCCTTTTTTGCGTGAGGTTTTAATTGCCAATCCATCATATCTTAGTGCTTTATTAAATGTTGATATAGAAACAAGGCTGAGCGAAATTATAGATGATATTACGGCTATCGATAAGGATGAAACTATAAATGAAACTTCATTGATGGCTGCTTTAAGGCGCAAAAAACGAGAAGCGCATGTTCTCATTGCTTTAGCTGATTTGGGAGGTGTTTTTACTTACGAAGTTTCATGTGCTTGGTTGACACGTTTGGGCGAAGCAGCATTAAGTGTAGCACTACGTTTTCTATTAAGAGAAGCGCATGATCATGGTAAGATCAATTTATTAAGCCGTGAGAATCCAGAAAAAGACTGTGGTTTAATTATTTTAGGGATGGGAAAGTTAGGAGCAGGGGAACTTAATTATTCTTCTGATATTGATCTTATTGTTTTCATTGATGAAACATCACCTCATATTGGTAATCTTTCTGAAAGTGTTGACGTATTTTCTAAAATGGTACGCCGATTAATCCGTATCATTCAAGAACGCACTGCGGAAGGATATGTTTTTCGTCTTGATTTTCGTCTTCGTCCAGATCCAGGATCAACCCCTTTGGCCTTACCAGTAAGGACTGCATTGCGTTATTACGAAGGGCGTGGGCAAAATTGGGAACGAGCAGCCATGATTAAAGCACGTCCAGTTGCTGGTGATAAGAGGGTAGGTTTTAACTTTCTCAAAGAGCTGTTTCCCTATGTGTGGCGGAAATATTTAGATTACGCTGCTATTGCTGATATTCATTCGATCAAACGTCAAATTCATGCGCATAAAAATTACGGTCAAATTGCAGCTTATGGGCATAATATAAAGTTAGGTCGTGGTGGTATTCGTGAGATTGAGTTTTTTGTTCAGACACAGCAACTCATTGCTGGTGGACGTTTTCCTCAATTACGTGGACGTCAGACAGTTGCAATGTTAGCAGAACTTCACACGCTTGGTTGGATCAGTGAGAAAACGAGAAATAGCCTTATAAAAAGTTATGCTTTTCTTCGAAATGTGGAACATCGTATTCAAATGCTTTTCGATGAACAAACACATCTTCTTCCAAATGATACTGCTCAATTCACAAGTGTTGCCTATTTAATGGGTTATCAAGACAGTAGCAGTTTTATCCGTGATTTATTAAAAACACTTCAGGTTGTTGAAAAACATTATGCAGCACTGTTTGAGAATGAGCAAGAACTTGGTTTAGAAATTGGTAATTTAGTTTTTACCGGTGAAGAAGATGATCCGGAGACATTAATAACGTTAAGCCGTTTAGGCTTCGAAAGAGCAAGTGATATTTGTCGTATTATGCGCACGCTCCATTTTGGTCGTTATAAAGCAACGCAATCAGCCGAAGCACGCGAGAGATTAACGGAATTAACACCAGCTCTTTTGAAAGCTTTTGGTGGGACAAAACGAGCTGATGAGGCGATGTTGCGTTTTGATGGTTTTTTACAGGGCTTACCTTCAGGAATTCAGCTTTTTAGTCTTTTGCAGTCTAATCCCTCTCTTTTGGATATGCTTGTCCTTATTATGGGTGCTGCTCCACGTCTTGCAGAAATTATTACACGCAGATCCCACGTTTTTGATGGAATGTTAGACCCAAATATTCTTTCAGAATTACCAACAAAAACGTATTTAGAAAAACGGCTTGAATATTTTCTTGAAAATGTTCTTTCTTATGAGGAGATTCTTGACCATTTAAGGATTTTTGCAGATGAACAACGTTTTTTGATTGGTATTCGAATTTTGAATGGTGCAATTACAGGAGAAAGAGCGGGTTTTGCTTTTACTGCACTTGCTGATCTTATGATTACAAAAACATTTGCTACCGTTCAAGAGGAATTTTCTCGTCTTCATGGTCGTATTAAAGGGGGGCGTGTTGGCATATTGGGTATGGGGAAACTTGGAAGTCGTGAATTAACAGCAGATTCCGATGTTGACCTCGTTTTGCTTTATGAACATGATGATGATGCAGAAATATCTGATGGAGAAAAGCCTCTTTATATTTCTCAATATTATACGCGTTTAGCACAGCGCCTCGTTTCTGCTTTATCCACTCTTACAAGCCAAGGTGTTCTTTATGTCGTTGATTTAAGGTTACGGCCGTTAGGCAATAAAGGACCTATTGCTGTTTCTTTTCCATTTTTTAAAAAGTATTATCGCCAAGAAGCATGGATATGGGAATATCTTGCTTTAACAAGGGCTCGAGGCATTGCAGGAGATCCTGATTTTTTACAAAAGCTAGAAAATGAAGTGTGTGCAATTATTGCTATTTCTCGTGATAAGAAGGAAGTTGCAAAAGAAGTGTGTGAAATGCGTTCCTTGATTGCAAAAGAAAAGCCGCCAAAAAATCAATGGGATTTAAAAACGATGTCTGGTGGCATTATGGATTTGGAGTTTATTGCTCAATTTTCTCTTATTACGCATGTCATTGAGTTTCAAATTGGAGCGACGACAGCGGATATTTTAGATCACTTACCAAACAGTTTTCTTAATCAGTCATGTATTGCTGATTTACATTATGCCTATCGTCTTTATACAAATTTGAGTCAAATTATACGGCTTTGCTTAAATGATTCTCTTGATCCCAATGACATGCCACCTGGATTAAGTGACCTTTTGTTAAATAGTGTTGGGGAACCTGATTTGCTTCGTGTTGAAAAATTAATTGCAGAAACTGGGCAATTGGTCTGTTCAGTTTTTACAAAAATCATGAAACATTAAAATAATTCTATAAGAATAATAAAAATTATTAATTCCATTTTTATATATTAATTTTTGTCTTTTATTTCATTACACGCTTGAGAGGGTTAGAGTGAAGTTCTCTAGTGGTTTTTCAAGTGTGATGAAAAAATTTCTCTGTTAAATGTGCTATTCTAGGTATTATTCTTTATACAAAAAGCGATGAGTGACTAGTTTAGTGAATGATATGCTTTATGAGCCTTATCTCATTCTTTTCAAAAAATTGATATTATAATTATTTATATAATTCTGGATAATAATGATCAATATGAAGCTATAAAAGCTACTATAGATTAATAGTTTTAGGAAATTATAAATAAGATTTTAATTTTTCAACTGTGTCATTTTTGCTATAGATTTTTTGAAAAAAGTGTGAAACGATTTATTATTATTTATGTATCACATTAGCTTTTAGGGGAGCAATTATGATTACAAAGTATTTAGCCTCAACATCTATATTTTCTTTAATTTCAATTTCTGTAGTACAGGCGTCGGATATCGCTATTCCTGAACAGCCTGTTCCTGTTATTGCAGCGCCTGCTTTTTCTTGGACAGGATTTTATCTTGGAGGACAGATTGGTAACTTTTCAGGTAAAACAACTGCAAGTTATTTAAAAGATGAGACAAGGATATGGAATCCAATTGGAAAGGAGAATTTACCTAAACTTTCTGGTTTTATAGGGGGAGTTTATGCAGGTTCCAATATTGATATCGATAATAGTTTTATTATAGGTATTGATACGGATATTATGTGGTCTGGTAAAAAGGATTCTAAAGATGTCGATCTACCGGAAAAAAGTCCAACTGAAGAAAAACCACAACCTACAGAAGAAAAAAGTCTAACAAGAGATTTGCATGAGAATGATTCAACAAGGCGTATTAAAGCTGTACGTCATACCTTAAAACAAAAATGGGCTGGTGCTACACGGGTGAGAGTTGGTTTTGCGATTGAGCGTATGATGCCTTATATTTCCGGAGGGGTTGCTTATACGCAGCTTCAGAATATTTTTGGGTTAGTTACTGATAGCAAAAATGGAGAAGTTGATTTTTCTGATTGGTTGCATGATGAAAAAAAGACCATGATTGGTTACACCCTTGGAGGTGGTATTGATTTTGCAATGACTGATAATGTTATTGTGCGTGCAGAATATCGTTATTCAGATTTTGGCAAAAAGAAGTTCATACAGGATAAATTTGAAATGGGCTACAAAACAAATGATTTCCGCGTGGGTGTAGCTTATAAATTTTAATTTTTTGCAGAATTAAACAATTCAAAAGTCTCATTTTCGAATGAGGCTTTTATTTTTCAGATATGCGCTGGAAAATATTCTTCACTCAAAAGAGCTACTATTTTATTCGAACAATACGTTGATTTATAAATATAATTTACTTTTTGTCATGTTGAGTGAGAGATCCAAGGATCATAAGATTTTCTCATTTTAAACCTATACCATGTTGACCAATCAAAACCGCGTCTTTTGTACGTCAAAAGGAGGGAGAGCAGTGAGATAAACAACATTAAAGAAAGAATAAAAATGCCTCTTATGAATCATCTTAAGTGCCAAAAGCTGTCGCTACATTGGGGATTGGCAAAGTGTGAGATTTGATACTAGCTTGCTTTTCCATAAACGTAAAGATGGTGATGCTAAATGGACTTATCATTACATCATTCATAGGTGCCGTCGGGAAATGAGTTTGGGTGCTGTAAAAGATGCTTTTTTAAACCAACACATGAATTGGCAACTTAATGGCGTTTTGTTTTATTTGAAAGACCTCTGATACAATCGACTTTTCTGTTTTGCGTTATCGTAAAATATTTTATTTAATAACAAAAAGATCGCAAAAAAATTCTAAAGCACATAAAATTACATCCGCAATATAACTCAATAATAATAAAAATTCATATTATAATTTTTATTATTAGATATTTTATGTGATATTATAAATAATAATTTATAATAATAAAATAATTATAAAGAGTATTATAAATTTATTTATAGGAAAAAATATATAGCAAATTAGGAATTTATCGAGACATAAAAAACATTATTACCTATATCTGTTATCGAAATATAATCTATTATTTTTTATATTTTTTTAAATGTACGATAATAAATATCGAGTGAAATAGTAAGGGATTATTTCAAATCTATTTACGATAAATCAATCAACATTATTTGTTTATAAATCGCAAGTAGGTTGGGTTATTTAAATTATATACTTTAGTTATTATTTGGCTTTTTTAGTCATCTATTTTCAGGTATAGAAGCTGAATGAGCTTCTCTATTATTCTATAAAATATCATCATTGTAATATTATAAGGATTTTACGCATTAGATGCTTTTGGAGGAGTGTATGATGAAATTTAAAGCAGGGTTTATGTGTAGAGCTTTGTGAAGTAAATCACATGCGCAATTAGCAGCTGGAACCCATGCGACAAGAATCCGGATTATTTATAAATCAGATGGGGTAGAATTTTCGTCCTTTAGGGCGGGAAGGAAGAAAACCAATAAGTTTGTAAAAAGCTCGTTACATAAGTGGGGCAGCAGATGGAATTCTCTGAGAAAAATTGATCTATTAACAGAGAAGGTGAAACTTTGTCTTTTAAGGAGAAAAAGGGAAATAAGAATTATGATTTCCAAAGGGATGTGAAATAAAAATATTTTCGTTTTTGGTTGTTTTGGCAACTATGAAGGTGTTTAAAGATTAATTGTTTCAGTACATGCAATCTCGTTTTTGGGGTTGATAATGCTATAACGTTGTAATTGGCAATGCCATTGATTTTGTAAGCGTTCAATGGAAAATAAATTAAAGCCTGCGGGTGGTTTTTTATCACCAAAAGCTTGTGATGCGGAAGGAACACCAACAATAGGAATTTTTTTAATTGGTCCTTCAATGTAATTCAATGTGGGTAAATGAGTATGTCCGTGAAGAATAAGTTCACAACCGTGATATTTGATAACGTTTAGAAAACGTTTTATATCCCGTAGTTTTTTATGCCAAGATGTTGCATTGGGAAAGGGGGGATGGTGAATCATGACGACACGAAAAAGGTTGCGCTGTGCTGCTTCTTTTAAAAAGAGCGGTAAAGTTTGCGCTTGCATTTTACCAAAATAACCAGAAGCTTGAAAAGGCAGTGTCGCAATGGCTGAAGAAGCTGCTATGATGGCAACATCTTTGCGAATGCGCATATAAGGAAAGGCATTTTTTTGAGGGATGTCACCTGTGATCCAAGGTTTAAAGAGAGTGCATGCTTTTTGGAAAGCGCCGCGGACATAGGCATCGTGATTTCCAAATGTCAAAGAAATATCTTGAGGTTGTCCTAAGTTAAGTAGCCAACGATGCGCTTGTTCAAATTCCTTATCGAGAGCAAGATTGACAAGATCACCAGAGATCACAAGGTGATCAGGTTTTGTTTTGTTCAAGGCATCTATTAAAGTTTCTAGGACATCTGTTGCCATCTGACTCTTACGTTTTTTTTGCCAATTCAGATAACCGGTAAGACGTTTCCCAGAAAGTTCGAAGAGGGAAGGTTGCGGGAGAGGTGAAAGATGTACATCCGATATATGGGCAAGATAAAACATAAAAGCTCGTAAAGTATTAAAAACGATTTAAAGAATAAACATAAGATAAGTTAGTGCTTAAAGGCAAGAAAGATTGTAAAATAAAAATTAGCTTGCAAAAAAGAACGCCTCAAGCGGAATGTTCCAAATAGAATATCCCCAATAGAATATCCCCAATAGAATATCATTGTGTTGTACATTCACATATTTGTAAAAAAAACATTTCTCAATGCGTTTGAGCTAATTTCAAGACCGGTATTCGATGCTATAATAGAAAGCTTCTGTGAAGTATATAGGGCTTACTGTACACTACCATCTCTACGCTTATACAAGGTGCAAATAAAAAACATCATACTATTTTCCTCCAATTTTATGAAAATCCTTGCTTTAAGAGGATTCATAAGAGGTATTTCATTCTTTTCTTCGATGGTTTCTATCCATACTGCATCTCTTCTAATAATACGCAAGAGAATGTTTTTTATTTTTTTAATATGAGGATATTTGAAATAAGGAGAATTATACTGTATTTTTAGTTATAAATCAATACGTTATCTAATTATAAAAGACAAGTAAATACGTAAAAAGATAAGCTGAATTTTAAAACTATTATACGAAATCTCAAACCTTTTAACGTCCTTCATAATACCACATGCTGCTCAACAGTAAAAGGCAAGCAAGCAATGCAAAAAAACCAGAAAATATCGAAAAATAAAAGGTATTGATTAAACGGGTTTCTGTTGCTTCTTTCAGAACAATTGAATGTGCTGGGGAAGAGGACGGACTTGTTTTTGATTGAATCAGTTTGAATGGAGGAAGATGAATGTTTTCTTTTCCCTCAGGGTGTAAACGTCCGATGTAGCCGCCTGTGTGCTTAATAATGGGGGCTAGTTTTTCTTGTGTTGAAGTCAAGTCAAACAACTCAAGATTATCGAGCATCCCTACAGAAGAAAGTATTGTTAAATCGCCATTTTTAATGGTAAAAATTCCTGTCTCATCAGTGGTCACAGTTGCAGTAAAAAGGCCTTCTTGCTCTTTGGTCAGAGTAATATTTTCTTTTTTTCCAGAGGGAAAGATTATTTCAGCGGGTTCTGGATGGTCTTTTAGAGTTTGGCGGCGAATTGTTAAATGATGATGGCTGCTGGTCGCACTTAATTTTTCTTCTTCAAGTTCTGGTTCTTTCATGAGCCAATGAGCAATTCGTCGATAAAGAGCAGCATAAGGACCGCCGCCTTCGAAACCTCGAGCCCAAAGCCAACTTTCATCAGAAAGCAACATGCCTACACGTCCTTTATCAACATGAGAGAGAAGTAAAAGTGGTTGCTCATCGGCTCCTTTCATGAGGGCGATTCCGTTATTTATGTTTTGAATAGCAATTTGTCTCAACCATTGCCCCCATTGGGAAGCTGGAAGGTTAAGTGTTGCAAGACCTCTTGTGACAGGATGGCGCTCACCTTCTTTGGTTAATGTGGGGCGAAAAGGTTTTTCAATAATAGTTCCATTAGGTAATGCCGGTAAAATGCTTATTAAAGGTGTTTTCGCAAGTGAGTTTTTTTGGGCAAATTCAGGTCCTGTTACCATCAACAATGCCCCCCCCTTTTGTACATATTGGGCGATATAATCATAATAGATTAAGGGGAGAACAGTAGAGTGCTGGTAGCCATCAAGGATGATGAGATCAAAGTTATTAATTTCTTCAACAAAGAGTTTTCTTGTGGGAAAGACCACTAAGGATAATTGGCTTGAGGGCGTATTATCTGCTTTGGTGGGAGGACGCAAAATAGTAAAGTGAACAAGATCAATATTGGAGTCACCTTTCAAAAGGTCTCGCCATGTCCGTTCTCCATTATAAGGAGCACCTGAAATAAGAAGAACGCGTAAATTTTCTCTGATTCCTTCAATAATTGTTATGGCGCGGTTGTTTTCAAAGCTTAGTTCACCTTTGTGTGGATCGGTTATAACTTGGATAATATTTTTTTCAGCATGAGGAAGGGTAATTTCAGTTTGAAAAATCACGCCAGGAGTCACAGAATAATGGCCAATGTCTTGTCCATTGACGCTTAATGTAATATTTGCTTTCTGTGGTATTGTTTTTTTGGTGGGGCCTTTATCTTCTACCAAAATGGAGAGCGTTTGTGGTTTGTTGACAAGGGCAAATCGTGGAGGAGAGATAAACTTAATTTGGCGATCAAATTCATCTGAGTGCCCTGTAATCAGGGCATTGAGAGGGGCTTCATGATGAAGGTCTGATAGGTCAGGAATGTCATGCACTTGTCCATCGGTGATAAAAATGGTTCCTGCATAACGAGAGAGCGGTACATCAGATACTGCTTGTGTTAAAGCCTCAAACAAATTCGTTGAGGGCGCATACTGATTATCAGCAAGTTTTCCAGCTTCAATAAAGCGTGGTTCAAATTGTGGATAATGCGCCAATGCTTGAGTTAATTGCGCGCGCGCTTCATCACTGTCGTTTGTACGTGTTCCAAATGTTTGGCTTTTGCTGCGGTCAATAACAATTCCCACTGTGCTTTTCAGTGGTTCGCGCTGTTCTTTTATGATCATTGGATTGAGCAAAGCAAGGATGAGGGCGCTTAATGCCATCAGACGAAATAAAGAACCTTGCCGTTGCGTAACAAGACCAACAACGACAAAAAGAATCGATATTCCACTTAAGAACAGAATCCAAATGAGTGGTAAAAAAGGCTGAAAAGTGAAAAATGATATCATTGCCTTCTTTCTCTTTTAAAGCGTTCCAAGAGTGCTGGAACATGAACTTGATCCGCTTTATAGTTTCCTGTAAGAACATAAAGGACAATATTTAAACCTGCACGAAATGCCCATAGACGTTGCATGGGATCATTGGGAACAAGGGGATATTTCCATGTCCCTTTTTCATCGAGTGCCCAAGCACCGGCAAAGTTATTGGCAGTAATGAGAAGAGAACTTACATTATCGCCGCTGGCAAGAGAATTTTTATTTTTTTTGTTTGTTGAGGAGGATTCAATCCATAAAGGTGAACCACGGTAGAGACCAGGAAAATCTGGCATAATATAAAAAGAACGTGCAACAACATGATCTGTTGATGCTGGCTCAATGGATGGAATATTTAACTCTTTTAAGATATCTCGTAATCTTTGCGTTTCTGGAGTGGCATCTCCTTCAAGATTAAGATTGCTCTTTATCTGATCGCGCGTGTCAAATAAAATTGTTCCCCCATGTTTCATAAAGTTATTTATTTTTTCAAGGCTTTTGGGGGTTGGTATAGGACTTTTAACATCAATTGGCCAGTAAATAAGAGGATAAAAAGAGAGTTCATCTTTATCGAGATCAAGTGCTGTAACAGAGCCGAGGGTAAGCATTGTGCGCTCTGCGATAAATTGACTTAACGCTTCTAGACCACTTTTACTCGTTGTATCAATTTCATGATTATTGGTTATAACATAGGCAAGATGTGTTGCGCCGGCAGCTTGTACACTATCATGATGGTTTTCTTTCGTTTGTGCATGAAGAGTTGGATCATATGAAAACAAGGCAATAAGACTTATAAAGGGGAGGAGAAACATATTACGCCGTTTTATGAAAGAAAAAATATCTCCCATCCATAAAATGAGAAAATTGTCAAAGGCGAATAATAAGATGGCTAATCCTAAAAGTGGACCAATAAGATTTTTTTCTTTTGTATCGTAAGATAAAGGGCTTTTATTAAGAGAAGTTGGCAATGATGATTGTTTCATCAAGTGCGACGAATGAGTTAAGAGATTGAGTGCATAAAAATTGTTTTTGACACCATAAAGTCCTGGGGGAGTATGGTAGGAAGGATGGGGTGGATTTTGAGAGTCAAAGATCAAAGGAACAACATCAGAGGGTGGTACTTGTAATTGTCCGTCAACGGCTATAGTTCGCCAAGGGCTTTGTACCACGGTTCTTTTTTCTCTGTGTGTTAGGTTTGTGTTTTCGTTAGAACCTAATGTGATTAATTTTTGCAGCATTTGTGCAAAAAAGCCAGAAAGAGGAAGATTAGACCATGTTGGGTCAGGAGCAACATGAATGAGAATGAGGGTTCCTTTACCACGTTTTGTTGCGGTAATAAGAGGAGTTCCGTCCGAAAGGCTAAGCCACGTTTTTTCAAAAAGATCTGGGGTTGGTTCTGCGAGGATTTGGCGCGAGACAGTAACATCTTTTGGAAAAGGAAGATCAAAGAAAAAGCTATTTTTTGCAAAAGGGGCAAGCTTTTGTGGTTTTGTCCAAGACATAATACTTCCAAGGGAACGTTGACCTGGGCGTAGTGGTATCGGAAGAAGGTTATCGTAATGTTCTGCGCCACTGAGTTTTTCTCCTGCAAAGCGGATGAGTGTTCCCCCTTTATTCACAAAATAAGAAAGTTTTTTTTCTGCTTTTGGGGGTATGTTAACAATGTCACCCATAATCAAAACAGATGGATTTTGTTTAAGCAAATGATCAATATCCGTTGAAAGTTCTCTTCCACCGGCTGTTATAAGCTGTGTATGACCTTGTAAGGCTTTGATAATGTAATAAAATGGAGCAAGTAAAGGCTGTGCCATTTCATTGGTATCTGGTGAGAGAAGAGCAACACGGCTTATCCTGTTATGGCTGTCTACCAAGAAGGTTGCAGCAGCATGGTTTTGATTGTTTATTTTTATCCAAGCGATATCATTGCGTAGTTCAAGTGGTACATTAAAAGGAACAAGTGCTGTTGTTTCTCCTTCAGAGAAATTGTTCGTAAATTGACCGAGAAGTTGATTATTTGAATCGTAGAGGCTGAGTATAGCGGGAGTGTTGCTGTGTGTTGTTGAGCGGATAATACGCGCGCCCATGTTTCCATTGTTATTTTCTATGGATGTTATGCCGGTTAAATCGGAAATATCAGTCAAATACCACAAGAAGTTTCTAGGTTTTAATTCTTCAAGATGAGCAAAAGCTTGCTCATCTTCATTTGTTCGTAATCCATCACTCAAATAAGCAATATCAAGAGGTTTTCCTTTGGTTATTTCGCTGAGTTTTTTGAAGGCATGCACACGGTTGACAGGCCAAGGACGCGGTTGCAAATGCATTAAATGCTGTTTTATAATCTTGGCTGGTTGGGGCTCTATATTGGAGATATCATTTTCAGCCGTTGCAACAAGATAAATATTTTTTTGCTGTTTTTCTGCCTGTGCAAGAAGCATTTCAGTGATAGAGATGCGCTTTTTCCATTCTTTTACAGAAGCCCAACCATTATCAATAATGAGTGCAAGGGGTTGAGATCCAGAAAAGCTGATTGGTTTTTGATTCCAAGTGGGGCGTGCTAGAGCTATGATAACAAGTGCCGCTATGGTTAAACGCAACAAGAGCAACCACCAAGGTGTATGTTTTGCTGTTTCTTGTTGATGAGTTGGTTTGGGTAAGAAGCGAAAAGGGGGAAAAAGCTCTTTGCGCGGAGATGGAGGAGTTATCCGTAACAGCCACCAAATGACCGGTAGGAACAAAAGCCCTAGTAACAGAAAGGGAGCAGCAAAACTCAAAGTGCCCTCCTTTTTTGCAATGGAGAGTCGCTCATTGTATTTGCAAGATGAAAAATGGTCTCTGTTAAAGGTTGATCCGTTGTACTAACGTGATAAGACCATCCTTGGCGTGCGCAAAAATTTACCAATTCTTGTCGCCTTGCGTGATATAGTTTACAATAGCTCTTACGAAGATCTTCTGCTTTAGTGGAAACATGTTTCTCTTTCGTTTCAGGATCCAAAAATTCTGTGTGACCTGTGTAGGGAAAGCTTTCTTCTGCGGGATCAGAAATTTCAATTAAATGAGCTGTCACCTGTTTTGTAGTTAAAACGGTTAAATGTTGGATGATTTTTTCAGGATAGTCGAGAAAATCACTCATTATAACGACATGTGAAAAGCGTGTAATCGTTGAAAAATCCGGAAATGAATTTTCATCGGAATGATTTTCTAAAGCAAAGGCTATTCGTTCTACGACATTGGATGTCATTGTGGGGGACATTAAGTTGGGAATAGCAATATGTTCGCCACTGCGTGCAAGAAGTGATGCCAAGGTAAGGGTAAGAATAATGGCATGATTACCTTTAGAGATTTTAGAAAAGCGCGAACAGTAATGCATTGATGCGCTTTGATCAGGACAAAGCCAAACGGTTTGTGTCATTTGCCATTCGTTTTCGCGCAGATACGTATTTTCATCACGCGCTGAGCGACGCCAATCAATGCGGGTAATGGATTCTCCTTCCATATAGGGACGAAATTGCCAAAAGTTTTCCCCATTACCGCTTTTACGTTGTCTGTGCCATCCGGTTATCAGTGTATTAGCGATATGACGCGCTTGCAAAAGGAAATATGGCATTTTGCCAGTATCCTTATGCAGTTCATTTGCCAGCGACAATGGAGGCTTTTGTAAAACTTTTTTGCCAAGTGCCATTCAAAGAGCATCTTTCACAAGGTTATTGATAATATCTTTTACGGTTATATCTTCAGCACGGGCAGAAAAATTAAGAGCCATGCGGTGTTGTAATACAGGATAGGCTAATGCTTCAACATCATCAAGTGAAGGGGCTAAGCGTCCATAATAAAGAGCACGGGCGCGAACACAAAGTGAAAGGGCTTGTGATGCCCGTGGACCAGGTCCCCAAGAAACATAAGTATTAGCAAGGCTATTGTCTTTATGAGGGCGAGATGAGCGGACAATTTTTAAAATAGCTTCAATCACATTTTCTGAAAGAGGCATTTTGCGAACGATATTTTGAATTTTTTGCAATTTTTTGCCGGATAAAATTGGTTTTGCATTTGTTTTTTTTTCTTTTGTTGTTTCTAAAATAATCCGTCGCTCTGTTGTGAGGTCAGGATAGTCAATATCGATTTGCATCAAAAAGCGATCCAGTTGTGCTTCAGGAAGTGGATATGTCCCTTCTTGTTCGAGAGGATTTTGCGTTGCAAGAACATGAAAAGGTTGTGGCAAATCATAACGGGTACCTGCAACAGTAACATGATATTCTTGCATAGCTTGTAAAAGGGCTGACTGTGTCCGTGGGGAAGCACGATTGATTTCATCGGCCATGAGAAGTTGCGTAAAAATAGGACCTTGAATGTATCGAAAAGAACGTTTACCGTCTTTATCGGAATCCATAATTTCAGAACCAATAATATCCGATGGCATTAAGTCAGGAGTGAATTGGATGCGTTTTTCATCAAGCCCTAAGACTGTTCCCAATGTTTCAACAAGACGTGTTTTTGCAAGTCCTGGAGCACCGACAAGAAGGGCGTGACCACCAGCAAAAATAGCGATTAAAGCATATTCGATTACCTGATTTTGCCCAAAAATAACTTTGTCAATTTCTTGTTGTAAAATATCCAATTCTTTGTGTGTCGTATCAATATCATCAATAATGACTTGAGCCTCATGATTGATATTGACCTTTTTTATAGAATTGGATGATGGATCATGTTGACTCATATTTCTTCCTTAAGGCGTTTGTCGCAAAAATGGTAATTTTCTCTGCATGATAATGGATATCTTATTGTTTGTAACAGAAAATGAGAAGAAATGAAGTATCATATGCCGTTTTTTTTCATATTCGTATAGAAGAGAAAAGTTTCTTTGGAAGAATAGACGTGCTTTATAAGGGATGTCTTAAAAATTTTGTTTTATGAAGAGAGTTCTTTAAAGCAGTGAAGACAACTTTTTTGAAAGGTTAAAGGGTGAATATAAGACAGAACTTCAAACAGGTTGCGTGGTTACAACAAAGTGATATTCAAACACTTCTTCGTGTTTTGTCTGAGGAGGGGGAAGAGGCGCGTATTGTAGGGGGAGCAGTGCGCAATCAACTGCTAGGGCAGCCTATTAGTGATATTGATATTGCAACAACCTGTTTGCCGCAACAGGTTATTGCACGTGTAGAAGAAGCAGGATTTAAAGCTATTCCTACAGGGATTGCTTTTGGTACAATAACAGTAATTGCTCATTCATGTTCTTATGAGGTTACAACGCTTCGCTGCGATATTGAAACAGATGGTCGTCATGCAAAAGTGGCATTTGGTCGTGATTGGAAAAAAGATGCTGAACGGCGGGATTTTACGATAAATGCACTTTATTGTGATGCTGCTGGAAACCTTTATGATGATGTGGGAGGTTTGAGTGATATTGCTAGCCGAACAGTTCGTTTTATTGGGGTTGCAGAAGATCGTATTTGCGAAGATTATTTGCGTATTTTACGGTTTTTTCGCTTTTTTGCGTGGTATGGAGCAGGGCGACCTGATGTGCAAGGATTGAAGGCATGTGTTCGTTTAAAACACGGTTTAAAAAAACTTTCTTCTGAACGTATTTGGGCAGAAATGAAAAAGCTTCTTGCGGCGTTTGATCCAACGCGTGCTCTTTTATGGATGCGACAAAGCAGAGTTTTGGCACTCATTTTTCCTGAAACAGAACGATGGGGCATTGATGCAATTCACGCATTGGTGAAGACAGAACAGACTCTTGGTTGGAAAGTTGATCCATTATTACGGCTAGAAAGCCTTCTTCCTCCTGACCCCATACGTCTTCATGAAATGGCACAGCGCTTGCATTTTTCCCATAAAGAAAGAACGCGATTAAAAGAATGGGCAGAGTTAGAAATAATAAACCAAAACTGTTCTGATCATTTTGTGCAAAAACTGATTTATTTTCATGGACGACAGCCAGTTTTAGATCAATTATCGTTGTCTGTCGCTGCATCACATCTTGATCATCTGGAAAAAAGTGATGCTTTGCAAAAAGCAGAGGGTTATGTCAAGCTTCATCAACTTGCCAAAAAATGGCAGATTCCAACTTTTCCTATTAATGGTAACGATTTAATAAAGAAAGGTTTTACTAAAGGTGTGCTTTTAGGAAAAAAGCTTAAAGAGCTAGAAATGATATGGGTTGAAAGCGGATTTTTAATGGATCGTCATGCACTATTAGAAAAAATTGATTTATAATATATCTGTTTACAAACCCACTGTTGTTTATATTTTTTAAGTCAACATATTAATTTATAATAGTAATTTTTCATGTGAAACAAGAGCTCCAAATATTGTAAGGTTATTTCAAACCTGTTCATATTACATCAATCAAAATTATTGCCTTAGATGTCACAAGTGAGGAAAAATGATTACAGAGAGGAAAAATGTCTCTTATGAACCATCTCAAAGATAAGGATTCTCGAAAATGAGAACGAATAAAGAGAATAGTGATAGCGGTTTGCACTTTGTATGAGCATGAAGAGGGGGATGTCTAATGGATTTTTACTAGGAGGAGTATTTAATCATTTATAGGTGGTGATATGAAATGGATATGATGGGCACTAAGAAATGTTTATTTTATCAGCACTTAATTGTTGGAAAATGATAGGCATTATACGCTCTAACTGTTTTTTATATATTGTATATTGTTTTTCGTAATAATTTATGTTTTTTTACAGGAATTCTGTAAGTTATTCCAAAAGTATTATTGAAACGTATGCGCTTTTAATTACTTATTATACGCTATAAAAAATATTTTTTAATTATTTAAAACCATATTTTATGTATTTTTATCGTTCTATTAAAAATTTTAGTGGAATTGCTGTGTTTTATAGATTACAGGTTCTTTCATGATAACCAATTTGGCGTAATGCTTCTCCTGTTGTTATGGCTACGCTCATGGCGAGATTTAGAGAGCGTGCCTGTGGTTGCATGGGAATTTTCAATGTGTAATCGGCCGCTTCATGAACATAATCGGGAACGCCAGCTGTTTCACGACCAAAAAGTAAAACATCATTTCTTTGATAGCATATCTGCGTATAGCATGTTTTTGCTTTTGTACTTAAAAGCAACAGGCGGCGGTTTAAGTGTTTCATGGAGCTTATAAAATGTTGCCAATCAATGTGTCGTTCTAAGGAAGCATATTCGAGATAATCCAATCCTGCGCGTTTGAGATTACGATCCGACAGATTAAAGCCTGCAGGTTCAATAATGTGCACATGTAAACCAAAGCAAGCGCTAAGACGTAAAATCGTTCCAGTATTACCAGCAATATCAGGTTGGAAAAGAGCTATATGAAGTGTCATGTTCTCTGTAATATGATTTTTCTTTCGACTTTGTAAAGAAGCACCACAATTTATTCGAAAAATATGCTTTGAGAAATACATGTTTTTACGGTTAATTTTTATTCCCTTTAAATTTCAGGGAAAACGTTATGTATACAGGTCTGTTTGGGATAAGAGAGAAGCTCCCTATTAGAGACTTCCTTTTATTGAGCGATCCATGAAATGGATTGGCTCATTATGTTGAAAAGTGGGGTATTTAATGAGGTTAGATCATCCATTTTAATTAAAATCAACAAAATATGCTTTTTATGCAAAAACAGAAGCAAAAAAAATACTCATGCAACCAGTTGGAATTGAGGAAGGGAGAGATGCTGTAAATGTGTTAAAGAAATAACCGATAAGCTCAACTTATTTACTGAGATATGGTCATAACAAGACAATGTTTCTTTCTTTAGAAGTGTTTATTTACATGCTATCTCTGATTTTCACGGGTGGGGGAGTAATTTTGATTGATTAATATGAATAGGTTTGAAATGAAAGAAACTTACGGTGTTTCAGGATTTCATTCACTCTGTAAAACGATGAATTATCATTATAAAACAGTTTTTGTATAAACCATACAAATGGCAGGAGTTTTTTACGGGGATGTTTTCATGGTTGAGGTAACTGAATGATCAAGCATTGTACAATGGGAGAGGGTATGGTAAAAGAATGTTTTAGCAAAGTGTCTCTTTAAGTTAAGTCCATGGGTGAGCAAACGAGGCGGGATTTTCTGTTTTTGGTAACAGCTGTTGCAGGAGCAGTTGGAATGGGAGCGGTTGCGTGGCCTTTTATCCGTCAGTTGCGTCCAGATGAAGCTGTTTTGGCATCTTCCTCTGTTGAGGTTGATCTTTCTGGTATTGAAGAGGGGATGTCGGTAACGGTAAAGTGGCGAGGACAGCCTGTTGTTATTCGAAATCGTACGGCAAAAGAAATTGCTGATGCGCGCGCTACTGAATTGAGACTTCTAAAAGATCGTCAAGCGCGCAAT
This sequence comes from Bartonella sp. CB10SXKL, assembly GCF_042195515.1. Classification (NCBI taxonomy): domain Bacteria; kingdom Pseudomonadati; phylum Pseudomonadota; class Alphaproteobacteria; order Hyphomicrobiales; family Bartonellaceae; genus Bartonella; species Bartonella sp. CB10SXKL. The sequence goes on from NZ_JBHION010000002.1 coordinate 95,819, forward strand.
CCTAATCTTGAAGGTGAAAAAGAAGCAACAGATTTTGCGCGTTCAGCAGGTAAAGGACGTGAAAATTGGCTGATTGTTATTAATCTTTGTACGCATCTAGGCTGTGTAACACTTGGGCAATCGGGTAAATTTGGAGGATGGTTGTGTCCCTGTCATGGGTCTGTTTATGATACCGCTGGAAGAGTGCGGTCAGGCCCAGCTAACTATAATTTGACTATTCCACCTTACCAATTTCTTTCTGATACTTTGCTCAAAATAGGATAAAGTCATGATAAGGTTTCCTCCTTATTGTCCTAAAAATGCTCTTGCCCGTTGGTTTGATAAGCGTTTTCCTCTTCCTCGTTTTTTTTATAATGCATTTGTGATTTTTCCTGTTCCGCGTAATCTTAATTACTTTTACACATTTGGCGGTATTTTAACCATTATGCTTTTATCACAGCTCTTGACTGGTATTGTCTTGGCTATGCATTATGTTCCGGATATTCATTTGGCTTTTGAAACCAGTGAACGATTTCGGCGTGAAGGGCAGTTTGGTTGGCTTTTTCGTCCATGGCATTGTGTAGGCTCTTCGTTTTTTTTTATTGCTGTTTATATCCATTTGGCACGTGGACTTTATTATGGTTCTTATAAAAACATGCGAGAAATGGTATGGGTTACAGGTATTTTTATTTATATCATCATGATGGCAATAGCATTTTTTGGTTATGTGCTTGTTTGGGGGATGATGTCTATTTCAGCGGCTTCAGTGATTGCAGGGCTTTTTAAAACGATACCTTTGGTGGGGACATGGTTGCATGAGACACTTCTGGGTGGTTATGTCGTAGGACAACCAACGTTGAATCGTTTTTATGTTTTCCATTATGTTTTATCATTTATTTTGCTTCTTTTTGTGGGGCTGCATATTTGGGCAATCCATTGTGTTGGGCAAGGTAATCCAACGGGTCTTGCTATACAATCAGATAAGGAAACAGTTCCATTTTCGCCTTATGCGCTTATCAAAGATATTTTTGCTATTACTGTTTTTCTGATCTTCTTTGCCTGGTTTTTGTTTTATATGCCCGATTATATGGGGCAGGCTGAAAATTATAGTGTGGCAGATCCTTTAAAGGTACCTCTTCGTGTGGTTCCAGAATGGTATTTTTTGCCTTTTTATGCGATGCTTCGTGCTATAACTTTTGATATTGGTATTTTCTCTTCAAACTTTGTTGGTTTTGTTTTATTCGTCAGTTCGATTTGCATTTTAATTTTTGTGCCATGGTTAGACCGTTCTAAAATATGTTCAGCAAGATATCGACCTGTTTATAAAATTTTCTTTTGGGCGTTGGTTATTGATGTCGTTTTTCTTGGTTGGTTGGGGTCAAGAGAAATAAGTGATAAAATTCTTTTATGGACACAATTGGCTACTGTTTATTATTTTATATTTTTTTTGGTTATTTTGCCGATTTTGCCAGCGTTTGAAAAAAATTGTTCTCTTCCTTCTTCAATTATGCAAGATTTAAAACAGAAAAAGAGACTATGGTAAATGTTTTTGTCGGACTGATTTTTATTGTTGCTATGAGCTTTTCTGCTCAGAGTTTAGCGAGTGATGACTCTGATCAGGAAGAGGGATTTATTTCTTTTCCTTTACAAGTTCCTAAAAAACAAGAATGGAGTTTTTCAGGTCCATTTGGGCTTTATGATAAGGCGCAATTGAGGCGCGGATTAAAGGTTTATAAACAAGTTTGTTCCAGCTGCCATGGGCTAAAATATGTGGCTTTTCGCAATTTAAAAGCTCTAGGGTATGATCAAGAACAGATTAAAGCTTTGGCGGGGCAATATGAAGTGCGCGATGGCCCGAATCGAGAAGGAAAATTTTTTAAACGTGCTGGGGTTGCAACGGATTATTTTCCTTCTCCCTTTTCACATGAAGAAGAAGAAAGATTTATTTTGAATAGTGCTTATCCTCCAGATTTGTCATTGATGGCACGTGCACGTGGGGTATCTTTGCCGTTTCCTGCTTTAATTACTGATGTATTAACTCATTATGATACAGCTGGTCCAGATTATATTACAGCTCTTTTAACAGGATATCAGAAGGCACCGAAGGAGATAAAAATTGCGAATGGTTATTGGTATAATCCTTATTTTATTGCCGGTAATTCTTTAACGATGGCTCCTCCTTTGAGTGATGGTATGGTTGCTTATGAAGATGGAACTCCAGAAATCATTGAACATTATGCGCGCGATGTTTCTGCTTTTTTGATGTGGGCTGCTGATCCTCATATGGAAATTCGTAAAAAAACCGGTTTTCGTGTTATTTTATTTTTAATCATTTTTGCAGGGCTTGTTTATATTTTAAAAAATCGTATTTGGTGTGGTTTAGAAAAAGAGTTAGAGAAAGAAACAAAAGACGAAATAAAGAGAAAAGGGTAAAGCGACAAGGCTCGAAAGAGTATAGAGTATAAAGAGCATAAGGAACAAATCTTTTTATGATGCATTGAGGTTTTATAAAGTAAAAGCAAAGTAAAAATGGAGATGTTAAAATGAAAAAAATTGCATGTACTACTCTTATGTCAATTTTGATGGTTTCTAGTACTTATGCTCAGTCTTTTGAAGTGCCTTCAAAACCTGAAATGATCTCTTCGACGGGTATTGTACAGGTGGGGATAGATAAGTCTGTGCGTTATGTGACACCTTTAGCAACGGATTTTGTAGCTTCCAGTCTTATAGGCGCCAATGTATATAATATAGAAGATGAAAATATTGGTGAAGTAAAAGATATTATTTTACGTGAAAATAATATTGCAGGATTTGTTATTGCTGTTGGTGGTTTTCTTGGCATAGGCGAGAGTTATGTGGTCGTTTCTCCAGAAACAATCCAGATGACAAATGATTATGGTAAATGGAAACTCATTACAAATGCGACAAAAGATTCTTTAAAGGACGCTCCAACATTTAAATATGAAGGGCGTTGGACACGCTAATTTTATATTTTCATTCTTTAATGGATAAAACTGTTGCTATCATAATCATATGCTAGCAACAGTCTTTTTGTTCTAAAAACACTTGAGAGCTTTTGCGACAAGATTCCAGGGAGCTATTACCAAAGTTTTCAAGATAAACTATTAAGACAGAGTGAAGATTTAAGTATTATGTTTAAATAACATGATATCGCCATCTTGCACAATGTATTCTTTTCCTTCATCGCGGGCTTTTCCTGCTTCTTTTGCACCGCTTTCTCCACCCAGAGCAATATAGTCATTGTAGCTGATGGTTTGGGCACGAATGAAACCGCGCTCAAAATCTGAGTGAATAACGCCAGCTGCTTGGGGAGCTTTTGTACCACGCGTAATTGTCCATGCTCGTGTTTCCTTAGGCCCACAGGTGAAGTAAGTAATGAGATCAAGTAAATGGTAACCAGCGCGAATGAGGCGATTGAGACTCGGTTCAAAGAGTCCTAAAGCATTGAGATATTCTGATGCTTCAGCATCACTCAGTTGTGTGATTTCCGCTTCGATAGAAGCAGAAATGATAATGCTTTGTGCATTTTGCTCTGTTGCCATTTTTTCAACTGTTTGGGTAAAGCTATTTCCATGAGCGGCGTCATTTTCGCTTACATTACAAACATAAAGTACAGGCTTGGAGGTTAAAAGATTCAAGCTTTTAAGAATGTGGTGTTCATCGGAAGAGATATCTTTGAGCAATAACCGGACAGGGTTTCCCTGTTGCAGTATGTTTAATGCTTTTTCCATAATAGGCAAAATTGTGAGAGCCTCTTTGTCTTTTCCGGTTGCTCGTTTACGAATTTGTATGATTCGTCTCTCAAGACTTTCTAGGTCCGCAAGCATGAGTTCGGTTTCAACCGTTGTTGCATCACTAACAGGATCAATACGTCCCTCTACATGGGTAATATCTTCATTTTGAAAACAGCGTAAAACGTGGACAATGGCATCGACTTCGCGAATATTGGCTAAAAATTTGTTTCCTAAACCTTCGCCTTTTGAAGCTCCTCGCACAAGCCCCGCAATATCGACGAAGTTAATGCGTGTAGGAATCATTTCTTTTGAACCAGCGATTGATGCAATTTTTTCCATTCGTAAATCTGGAACAGCAACTTCACCGGTATTGGGTTCAATGGTACAGAAAGGATAATTGGCAGCCTGTGCAGTGGCTGTTTTTGTTAATGCATTAAAAAGAGTTGATTTCCCAACATTAGGTAATCCGACAATACCGCATTTAAAGCCCATGAGAGTCTTTCTTTTCGTTTGATTTTATAGTCAAGATAAAGCTTCTTTTTTATAGCATATTTTCAGAAGAGTTATAGTCCTTGCCTTGCGATAAGTGAGAAAAAAGTATAAAGTAGCAGGTATCTGCTTTTTTTACCTTAGTTCTTCTTATCTTAATTCTCTCCTTAGTTTCAAGGATAAGAAAACTTCGAATTAATGTTAATATTGTGCTAAGTTTTTCATGGTATGCAAATCTGCATAAATAATTAATCGGAGAAAATAGAAGAGTGTTATCTCGTTGTGCCTTTTTAATTGCAGCACTTTTGGCTTTGGCTGGATGTGCTACACATCAGTCAGATATGTCATCGGTTTCTTTTCAACAAGTTCGATACATTCCACCAGAAATACAGGCTTTGTATGGTCCTGTAACGAATGAGACTTATTCGTTACCTGCTGTTGATCTTGCGACAATTGATCCAAAATATTGGCGACAAGAAGTGATTTATTATACATCTTATCCAGCTGGAACATTGGTTGTAGATACGCAAGAGTGTTTTCTTTACCTTATTGGTGAAAATGGAAAAGCTTTGCGTTATGGGATTGGGGTCGGTAAGGAAGGTTTAGCATTTGAAGGTGAGGGGGTTATACAGCGCAAGCGTCGGTGGCCAAATTGGGCTCCTACTGCAGCTATGATGGCTCGAGAACCAGAACGTTATGGACATCTTGGGAAAGGAATGCCACCAGGACCCGATAATCCATTAGGTGCGCGGGCACTTTATTTGTTCAAAAATGGGAAAGATACACTTTTCCGTATTCATGGTTCACACGAATCGTGGTCAATTGGGCGTGCTATTTCAAGTGGGTGCATTCGTTTGCTTAATCAAGATATTATCGATCTTTATGATCGTGTTCCCGTTGGTTCGCGTGTTGTGGTATTGCAAAACAATAGGAGTATTCCTACAGTTTATAGTCAACAATCAAATGGCTATGATCCGCTACAGTCGACCATTCAGCCAAATGAATTTTTTTAATTTTGGGGAGAAGATTGGAGAGAGCTGTTTAAGTGTTTTGGTTTTCTGTTCAATCTTCTCTTTTTCTTAAAAGAGAAAATAAGCCTTTCTTTTTCAAAAGTGCATACAAGCTTGTATTCTGATTCTATTTTTTAGCTTCTCACGTTGCCAACAGATTTTTCCTTTGAGAAAGTTTATAAGAGGATTTTTTTTAAGAGTTCTTATCCATATTCTTCACGCGACTGGGACACTCAAGCCAATGGTTTTGATTGTTTTTTATCGTTTGTGAAACTTCATTCATAAAGAGGGATTTCTCATCTTTTATAAGGAGAGCAATATTTTTTGCAATTGCCTCTAAGAGAGGGGATAACCATTCTTGATCAGATTTGGTGAAATTTCCCAGAACATGCTGATGAACAAGTTCTTTGCTTCCAGGATGACCAATTCCTATGCGTATACGACAATAGTCAGTACCACAATGGGCATCAATAGACTTAATGCCATTATGCCCATTATTTCCTCCACCAATTTTTATACGAACTTTTCCCGGTGACAGGTCTAACTCATCATAAATGATGATCAAATTCTTCAAATCTAATTTATAAAATCGCAAAGCTTCGCCAATAGCTTGACCAGAAAGATTCATGAAAGTTTGTGGTTTTATAAGAAAAATTTTCTCATTACTTATTAAACCATTGGAGATTTTTGCTTGAAACTTCTTTGACCATGGAGAAAAAGAGAAGGACTGAAAAATGGCATCAACAGCCATAAAACCGATATTATGGCGGTTATTTTGATATTGTAAACCAGGATTGCCAAGACCAGCAATAAGCCACATGTGTATCTTCAGTCAAAGTATGAGTAAGGGTAATGTCTCATAAATTAAGGCGGAAAAAATTCCCGCCTTTTGAGTTTTATGAAGTTTCCGTGTTTTCTTCATCATTTTCTTGCTCAGAAGTTTCATCGCTGACATCCATGCCAGCAGGAGCTGCAATAGTTGCAATGGTAAAGTCTCGATCTTGGATGATGGGAGTCACATCTTTTGGCAGTTGCACTGCTGAAATGTGAATAGAATCACCAATAGAGTAGCTGGAGAGATCAATTTCAATAGCTTCAGGAATAGCACTTGCTGGAGCTGTACATTCAATTTCGTGCCGAACAATATTGAGGACACCACCCTTTTTAAGTCCAGGTGCCGTATCTTCATTGAGGAAGTGGACAGGAATATTCACTTCTACAACGGATTTTGCTGAAACGCGTAAAAAGTCTACATGGAGGGGAAAGTCACGCACGGGATCTAATTGATAATCTTTTGGCAAAACCATAATTTTTTGCTTGTCAAGAATAATCGTTGCAATGGTGGTACGAAAGCCACCGGCATGAATTTTGTAGAAAATTTCTTTATAGGGAACTGTTATTGCCAAGGGTGGTTGTTTTTCACCATAAATGACAGCAGGAATAAGACCGTTGCGGCGAAGTTCACGGGAGGACCCCTTACCAACCCGCTCGCGTTTTTCGGCCTTAAGAGTGTAGCTTTTACTCATAATTTAAGTCCTTTTTACATGATTGGAGATCCTTCAAAAACAGTAATAGTTTTTGCATGGATATGAAGATATGCGCTAACCAACAGCGATCACTCCATTCTACGTTGCCTCCAAGGGTGTCTACGCAGAAGTTTGTTCTATAGTTCAAACTATTCATAGATGCAAGAGTTGTGGGAAAAATCGATGATTTCTACCGTTAAAAAGAAGGAAATGTTACAAATTGCGGTGTGGATGGAGAATCAACCAATATGTGCTGGCACTGATATGTTCAAAATCAAACACTGGAGATGTTATGAAGGTTGAGATTGCCTTGGGTGAGATGTCAGAGAATCGTGCTTTGCATAAATCGATGCCAGCACTTCTTGACTTAGAAGAATTATTGGCGACACGTCTTCTTGTACAAGGTAATTCCGGTTCAGGGAAATCACATCTTTTACGCCGTCTTTTGGAGCAAAGTGCTAAGTGGGTGCAGCATTGTGTAATTGATCCAGAAGGCGATTTTGTAACTTTGGCAGATAAATTTGGTCATGTTATTGTAGAGGCTCAACGTAGTGAATTAGAGTTGACTCGTATTGCCCATCGCATTCGACAACATCGAGTTTCAGTGGTATTTAATCTTGAAGGCTTGGATACTGAACAACAGATGCGTGCTGTAGGGGCTTTCCTTGGGGCACTTTTTGATGTGGAACGTGATTATTGGTATCCTATGCTTGTCGTTGTCGATGAAGCGCAATTGTTTGCTCCAACTGCAGCAGGAGAAGTTTCTGATGAAGCGCGTAAAATTTCTTTGAGCGCTATGACCAATCTTATGTGTCGAGGACGTAAACGTGGTCTTGCTGGTGTTATTGCGACACAACGTTTGGCTAAGCTTGCCAAAAATGTTGCTGCTGAAGCTTCAAACTTTTTAATAGGGCGGACTTTTTTAGATATTGATATGGTGCGCGCTGCTGATCTTTTGGGAATGGAGCGTCGCCAAGCGGAAATGTTTAGAGATCTTGAACGGGGAAATTTTATAGCTTTAGGCCCTGCTTTATCACGACGTCCCTTACCAATCATTATCGGTTCTGTTGAAACTTTGGCACGCTCTTCTAGTCCTAAATTAATGCCACTTCCAACAGAGCGGGATGATGTGCAAGAGCTCGTTTTTACTGCTTCACCAGAGGAAATTTTAACGCCATTTAAACAAACACGAGAGCCGATGAGGGAAAAATCAATGCACGAGATGTTAGAGGAGGTAGTGCATAAAAAACAAGAGCTGTTGGAAGAAAACCTGAGTTTATTTCCTGAACTTTCTGATGTTGAGCGTGACGGCCAAGCAGAACATATTATTCGGGAAATTCTTGAGGATTCTGAGGCTTTTTATCGTTCAACAGCGGTGCTTTATCAAGATTTTTCAGTTCGTTGCCGTATCCATGGTATGTCAAAGGTTCCTTTTAATCTTTCACAATTTCGGCGTAAATTGGCTATTGCTCAGGCTTTTGTTGATGAACAAACGGCTGTCAGTGAACATTGGAAACATATTTTGCAGATATCAGAAAGTTTGGAAGAAGATGTTCAAGGAGTCTTCTTGAATGTGGCACAGGCCGCATTAGGGGGAAAGCCATGTCCATCTGATGCATTTTTAGCACGTCTTTATGGAACTCATTCTTTAAGCCGTGCACGCCGACTTTTAACCTACTTTGAAGAGCGTGGACTTATTGTTATTCACACGCATTTTAGTGGTCAACGTATTGTTGCATTTCCTGATCTTGGTGTTGAAACAGCACCGGGAGACCCCAAGGAACCACTTTAACCAAATAAGCTGGAAACCGATTGTTCTGCTGCTGTCCTTGCAATTGCTTCTCCAATAAGGTCGGCAATGGGCAAAACACGAATATTATGGGTTTTCTCAATAGCTTGTGTTGGCATAATTGAATCTGTAATAACCAATTCTTTCATCTCTGAATTGGCAATTCGTTCGATTGCATTACCAGAAAGAACACCGTGCGTGATATAAGCCGTGACACTATTGGCACCATGTTTAAGCAGAGCACTTGCTGCATTGCATAAAGTTCCACCTGAATCAACAATATCATCAAGCAGAAGGCAATCTTTTCCCGATACATCTCCAATGATATTCATAACTTCTGATTCACCGGGGCTTTCGCGACGTTTATCCACAATAGCGAGCAAACTGTTCAAGCGCTTGGCGAGCGCGCGCGCGCGAACCACACCACCCACATCAGGTGAAACAACGATAACATTTTCAAGAGAATAATGCACTTTGACATCGCGAGAAATGACAGGAACAGCATAGAGATTATCTGTAGGGATATCAAAAAAACCTTGAATTTGTCCTGCATGAAGGTCCAATGTTAAAACACGATGGGCCCCTGCTTCCGTAATTAGGTTGGCAACAAGTTTTGCAGAAATAGGAGTCCGTGGTCCTGGTTTTCTATCTTGGCGGGCATAGCCAAAATAGGGGATAACAGCTGTAATACGACGTGCAGAAGAACGACGAAGGGCATCAATCATGATGAGCAATTCCATCAAATGATCATTTGCGGGATAGGATGTAGATTGCAAAACAAAAACATCTTGGCCACGTACATTTTCATGCAGTTCTACGAAAATTTCTTGATCAGCAAAGCGCTTTACAGTTGCTTTGCCTAAGGGGATGTTCAAATAATTTGCAACATCTTCAGCTAGGCGTGGATTAGAATTTCCGCAGAAAAGTTTCATAGTAGAACCTCTGAATTATCATGGTGGAATGCGACACGGTTTTTAATTTCTTTTTATTAAATTGCAAGAGAACAATTACAAAAGCCTTACAATTTTATCGATTATTATTAAAGAGCTATGCAGTATGTTTTCTCTTTTTCCAAAAGTTTGTTACTTTTAGAGCAAAGTTTTTTCTCCATGCGGCAAAGAAATACATATTGATTAATCTTTTTGGTTATTACTTTATAAAAATGCTTTCAATATGGGGAATGTTTCATATTTAAGATGAATGAAGGGGAGTAATAAAAAGAAGTATCATCTTGCCTTCAATTATTATAACCAAACATTGAAAATGATCACAGCGAAGGCTATCATATTTTATGTGCTGGTAGATAATTTTGTGAAAAAAGCAAAGTCCAATGGGATTTATTTTTACATTTGGGTAAAAAGTTTAGTTTTGCAGTTTTGGTATTGTTCTCAAGCATAAAAGGGGCTCATCTTTTGTTTTTCAGCATAATAGCAGAAATTTGCCGTCCGTAATCGGGTTCGTTGCGGTGTATTGCACGGCGATAGGAGAAAAAACGCTGTTCATCTTGATAGGTACAAAGCTCTACACAAGAAGCATTAACGCCTGCTTCTTTGAGTTGGTTTATAATAAATGCCCATAGATTAAAATAAAAGCGATTTATTTTGTCTGTTTTTAAAAAATATTTTTGGTATTTGCTGTGGTAATCAATAAATTGGTCGTAAAATTCATTTGTTACTTCGTAGTGATAAGGGCCAATACAAGGTCCAAGGACTGCTGTTATTGATTGTCTTTTGGCTCCTTGTTTTTCCATAACAGCAATTGTTTTCTCGATAATTCCATTTAAGCTTCCACGCCAGCCAGCATGAGTTGCAGCGATGACTCCAGCTTGTGGATCAGCAAACAGAATGGGTCCGCAATCTGCTGTAAGAACCCCAATAACGAGTTCTGGGGTGGTCGTAACCAGAGCATCAGCTTGAGGAGGTGCACCGATAGTTGCTTGATGAGCTACGACAACGTTACAGGAGTGTATTTGATTGACTGTGACTAAATTTTGCGCCTCAATAGAAAAATAATTGGCGATCAAAAGACGATTCTGTACAATATATTCAAGCTGATCATTTGAACCTTTCCCAACATTAAGACTATGATAAAGATTTTTTGAAACACCACCTTGACGTGTAAAAAATCCATGTTTTATCCCATGGGTGTGTAAAGTAGAAAGATTTTTTGCAAGAATGGGATGAGGGATAGATTTCATAAAAGTTCCTTATGGAGATTATTTGAAATGAGGATGGAGATGTTCATATTTGTCAATGAATATTTCAGATACTGATGTGCTTATTGACAAAAGCGCCGATCATCAAAATTGAGGAGGTATGGAGATGTTTTTATCACTGAAATGTAAAACTTTAAATAATTTTCCCATCTGATCTGGACCAGCGAGCCGTTCGATGTCTTGGCGGATTTTGTCTTGCAAAGGAGCACTTTTGCCAACTCCAAGCTGGTTTGCGCGCTCCAGTAGCCCCATTTTAAAAAGAAATTCTCCTTGCTCTAAGATTTCAGCAAAACAGCCCTGTTCAAGAGCTATGTTTTTTAAAAAAGAAAAATCAACATGGGATGTTAAATCATGTTCACCAGGGGCATCAAAAACATCACGAAATTTATGTTTTGAGAGTGCTTGCAAGGTATCGCCAAAGGCAAGCTCACAAGCACCATAGTCGATAAGTAAAGCAGAACCTGTCACTTGCACTAAATGGTGGCTGATTTGTTGCATGAATTGATGCCGTAAAGGGGCATGTTCAAAAATTGTTCCGTCAGGCACTTTAGAACAATAGGTTTGTAGACAAGAAGAGGGAAGTTTATGCGGGGCAGCAATAAAGATGAAATCTCCATTTTGATTGACTGTAATGCAGCGCTCTTTCCATTCTCCATTGACTTTAATATATTGGTTGATAGGGAGTGTATCGAGAAATTCATTAGCAATGAGGAAGAGAGGTTTTGAAGGAATTTGATTAAAATTTTCAATGCTATGGATTTGTTTTTGATAAGAGCAAAGGCGCTTTTTTTGTTCTTTTGCAAGTTTTTTGCTTATTTCGATCAGAAAAATTTCAGCAGCATTAAATGCTCTTGTAGAAAGCTTTTGGATGGTTCGCAAAATGTCATCCATCAAAATTCCACGTCCTGGACCTATCTCAGCGAGGATAAAAGGATGAGGACAACCTTGAGCTTTCCAGCTCGCAAGAGTCCAAATGCCAATCATCTCTCCAAATAATTGGCTTATTTCAGGTGCTGTAATGAAATCACCATCACGTCCAAAAGGTGTTTGTGTTTGATAATAACCAAACTGAGGATCTGTAAGTGCCAACGTCATATATTGGCTAACAGTGATTGGTCCATTAAGGACAATAATTTCTTTAATTTTTTCTTTTAGATTGGCCATTTTCTGTCGATTTATATTTAAAGGCGTGGAGAAGAAGATACCCCCCTAAAAGAAGCATGGGAAGAGATAAAGCCATGCCATAGGTAAAACCAGTAGAATGGAAAAGTGTCGAAAACCATTCTGGATCTTCTTGAGGCGCACGGTAAACTTCAGAAATGCTGCGTGCTACTGCGTAGCCTATAATAAATGTTCCTGATACAGCACCGGGACGCTTTAATGCTTTGAACCCAAAAATAAGAAGACACAAGATGATGAAGAGAAGAAATCCTTCCATAAATGCTTCGTAAAGCTGGCTTGGATGGCGCGGTAAATAGTAAGGATCGAGAGGAAAACAAACAGCCCAAGGATGTGTAGTGATATTGCCCCATAACTCTTGGTTGATGAAGTTGCAGATTCGTACAATGCCGATACCAATAGGAGCACCTGCAGCAATGATATCAAACATGGCTCGTATGTTAATATAATTTTTACGGGCAAACCAGATCATAGCAATGATAATACCAATAAGTCCGCCATGAAAGGACATTCCCCCATCCCATACGGCAATGATAGCACTTGGATGGTTAAAATAGTAAATGGGATCCCATACAAGAACTTGTCCTAAACGCCCTCCGATAACAACACTTATGGCAGACCAGACAACAAAATCTCCGATCTTTTCTTTATCCATAGGAGGGTGGTCTCTATACCATAGAGATGTTTTTTTTAATAATTTTTGCGCATACCACCAAGCAAAAAGAATACCCAGTACGTAACCAAGTCCATACCAATGAAGTGCTATGGGACCTAGCTGGATAATGACAGGATCAAGGAAAGACGGAAAAGCAATGGCTGGACAAGACAGATTGTTCATGAGTTAAGCATTTTACATTATACGAGATGAATATGAAGTGACTCTGATGGTCAGAAATGACAGATGAATGCACAATGGTCAAGTCAGTAGGGAGGCTAGTCAGAAAGGGAGATAGATTTCCACTGATTTATCGCGGTAAAAAATATGGTGATAAAGGAATATTAAAAAATCTTAAACAAAATCGTTATGAAAAGTCTACATAGTATGTAAAATATAGAGTAAAAGGAACAAATTACAGTATCTAAATGTTATGAGAATACGCTATAATGCGTGCGTCAATAATTAAAATTTAAGGAAAAATGTTATGCGTAATGGATCAAATCGTATTCTTGATGAACTAGCAAAATTAGCAACGGATGCTGCTGACGTTGCGCAAGGCATACGACGTGAAGCTGGAACAGCTTTTCGTGTGCAGGCTGAAAAGATAGCAAACAAACTTGATCTTGTTTCTCGCGAAGAGTTTGAGACTTTTAAGGAGATGGTGCTGAAAATCCATGCTGATAATGCTGATTTGAAAAGGCGCCTTGATGATTTAAAGAAAGATGATTAAAAAAACGCAGACACAAAAAAGTAAAATAGTTTCTTAAAAAAAGAATCTTCAAAAAATATCCCCAATTTTTCAATGTGATGCGTGAAACTAAAAAATGCTTAATCTTGAGTCTGTTAGAGCGGAGCATTTGTTTATTTTTGATTTTTTTTGGGGTAAAATACATTTTTTTGAATCAGGGGGGCTGGCGCTATGAAATTGTATCAATACACTGAAAAGACTTGATGATTCGTTTTATGACTATCAGGTTGCCCTAAACAGCGCGATTGTGTTCTGGGTGTTTGTGTACTGTCGATGTTTTTATGTGTATTTGTTTGGTGTAAAGGTTCTGATTGTAGCAAAATATTGTTACAGTTTAGACGGTTTATATTCTGTTGACAATGTTTTAAGATGATTGAGGATTGTGATGAGGCTTGCATTTTGCGCCACAGAAAGAAAAGAGCACCCTGTTGACTTTATCGAACAGATTGCCTGTGAATATGATTGGTCGTTTGAGCGGGATGCACAAGATGAAATTAGCGTTTGTGTGGAAGGAAAACGCGCAAACTATCGTCTTGCTTTTTCATGGATGGAAGAGCATGAAGCACTTCATTTAGCTTGTTCGTTTGATCTCTCTACTAAAAATGCTCGAACAGCTGAAATACAGCGCTTATTGCTAGCAATTAATGAAAAGTTGTTGTTGGGACATTTTGATTACTGGCAAAGGAATAATTCAGTTATTTATCGACAAGGTCTTCTTTTGGCTGGTGGGATGCATCCATCTCATATACAGGTTGAAACATTGTTGATACATGCACTTAAAGCCTGTGAAAGCCATTATGTTGCATTTCAGATGGTTGCTTTGTCGGGAGAAAGTGCTTACAAGGCACTACAGTACACTTTGTTTGAAACTGTAGGGAATGCCTAAAATATACAGTCTGTTATTTTTACAGACGGTTTGCGGAAATATTGCTCATAGGGGGACATCAAGAATAGCGCGCACTCCCCCGAGTGGGCTCTCATCTAATTGTATATTGCCACCATGGCTGCGTGCTATGTCTTGAGCAATAGAAAGACCAAGTCCTGTTCCACTTGCATCTTGATTTCGCGCTTTATCAAGTCGAAAGAATGGCTTAAAAACTTCTGTGCGCATATCTTCATGAATTCCAGGTCCATTATCATCGATTATCAATATAAAAGATTCTTGTTGAGAGTTAGCGGTTAGTTTAACAGTCGTGCCGTAACAAAATGCATTTGTTACAAGATTGCTGACTAAGCGTGTGAAAGCACGGGGACGTACTTGTATTTCTGTAGGACCTTCAATGGTGTAAGAAAATTGACGTTTGTGAAGACGAGCATCGGTGGAGAATTTTTGCATAAGAGCATTTAAATCAAAAGTCTTGACACTTTCACTTCCTTCACCACGAGCAAAAGCAAGATAATCTTCTAACATATTTTGCATGTCACTTACATCTTGCTCAAGCGGTTTAATATCAAAGTCAGTATTTACTAATGCCAGCTGAAGTTTAAAGCGTGTAAGAATGGTTCTTAAATCATGACTTACTCCTGAGAGCATCATGGTACGTTGTTCAATTTGGCGTTCAATACGTTCACGCATGCGTAAAAAAGCGATGCCTGCACGACGGACTTCATCAGCTCCTTGTGGTTGAAAACCTTTTGGTAAAGGACGACCGCGTCCAAAGCTTTCTGCTGCTTCAGCCAATTGTTGAATCGGTTTGATTTGATTGCGCAAGAAGTAAATTGCTATCAGCAATAAAACAAGAGCTGTTCCTACCATCCAGCTTAAAAAAATAGCAGTATTGGAAGCATAGGCTTGGCTGCGTGGAGCAAAGACGCGTAAGATGTTGTGACCAAGGTGGATACGGATTTCAACAAGATCAGAATCTCCTACGGTATCGATCCAGAAGGGACGGTTAATTTGGCGGGTGATTTCTTCACTTAAAAAATAGTCAAGAATTGCAAAAAATGGCTTAGGTCCTGGAGGGGGTAAGGAGGTAGGAGATAGAATAGAAATATTTAATCCCATACGTTGTTGTGCAATACGCTTGATATCTTCATAGTTATCTTGTTGGGGATATGTTTCAAGAATATCAATAATGGCTGAAATATCATGCACGACAGCTGTTGAAAGACGCTCGGTTACCATTTGCCAATGGCGTTCCATAAAGACATAAGCAATGACCGTTTGCAGAAGCACCATGGGAGCGATAATAATGATTAAAGAGCGAGCATAAAGCCGTTTAGGCATTTTTTTCGTTAACCATCGAAGAAAAAATCTTAAAGGTTTGATCATTCTTGTGCCTATTCAATAGAGAGTTTATACCCTATTCCTCGCACGGTTTGGAGCCATATAGGCAGTGCTGGGTTTTTTTCGATCTTACGACGAAGGCGGTTGATCTGCACATCAATGGCACGTTCACTTATATTGCTGTCATCTGTCGCGAATTTATGGCGCGGAATTGTATCGCCTGCATTTTCGGCAAACATGACCATCATTTCTTGTTCTTTATCTGTTAATTTAATAATTTCTCCTCCTTTTTTGAGTTCGCGTCGTGAAATTGAAAATATATAAGGACCAAAAACGATTTGCTCAATTTTAGGTTGGCTAAGGGGAAAACCACGTCGTAAAATGGCGTTGATGCGAAGGAGAAGTTCACGAGGGTCAAACGGCTTAGCCAGATAATCATCGGCCCCTGCTTCTAATCCACGGATACGATTGTCTATTTCTGATAAAGCTGTTAGCATCAAGATAGGAACATCTTTTGTTTGGCGGAGTGAATGAGTAAGATCAATACCGTTTTCACCAGGCATCATGACATCAACAATAAGAAGATCAAAATCTAAACTTGCCAACAGTCGTCTTGCTTCATTCGCATTGGCTGAAACTGAAACACGAAATCCATTTTTAATGAGAAATTGAAATAAAAGATTGCGAATACGAGTATCGTCATCAATCACAAGAAGGTGAGGGGCATCGTCACACAAAACTTGAACGTGATTGGTCATTCTTAAAAAAACCTTGATAAAAATTTAGTTTACACAAAATACAAGTTTACATAAGTTGTATAAAGCTGTCGAGCAGCACCTTTACCTTAAAGGAGAGAAAGTTTTATTTATAAATTTAAAAAAGTTACTTTTGAAAAGGATATTATGGGTAGTCTTAATATACATATTATTCCCGTTACGACATTCCAACAAAATTGCACTTTGCTTTTTGATAGTGAATGTAAAACGGGGGTTCTCGTTGATCCTGGTGGTGATTGGCCGCGGATTCAAGACGTAATCGAAAAGAATGGTGTTATTGTTGAGGCTATTTGGGTAACACATGGTCATTTTGATCATGTGGGAGCAGCAATGCAAGCGAAAGAAGCGCTTAATGTAAAAATTATCGGTTCACATCGCGATGATAAGCCTGTGATGGATGCTGTGAGCGAAAGCGCAAAAAATTATGGCATCACTGATGCTTGCATCTGTATTCCTGACAAATGGTTAGAAGATGGTGAGTGTGTTCATTTTGCTGGACATGTGTTTAAGGTTTTTCACACCCCAGGACATTCCCCTGGTCATGTTATTTATTTCAATGAAAAAGAGCGCTTAGCTCTCTTGGGTGATGTGCTCTTTCGTGGTTCTATTGGACGTACGGACTTCCCCTTCTGTTCCTATGAAAAATTGATGCAATCTCTTCGAGAAAAAGTTTTACCCTTAGGCGATGATGTTTGTTTTATCTGTGGGCATGGTCCTAAAAGTAGCATAGGCTATGAGCGCCAAAATAATCCTTTTCTTCAAGATTTTAATATATGAGCAAACAAAAAAACGCTTTGAAGCGTTTTTTTGTGCCATTTAAGGCTTTTTAGTAGGGCGGAACAGAAGTTAATTTATTGGGGCATAACAAACGTGTTCCAAACCATTACGGTCTCGGAAAGTTCCTGTTTTAGGGTTGAAAGAACGGTATTTTTTCTTGCAATAGTTAAGCCAATCAGATTCCCATGATTGTTGTACTGGCTCATATTTCACCGTTTGCGGAGCTTCATAAATTATCTGTTCTTGTGGAACCTGTTGATATACAATTTGATGCTGTGGTGCGGTTTGATAAACAACTTGTGGCTGTTCTGGTTTTTTTAAAATTTTGCCGAGAAGTGCACCTGCTGCAAGAGCAAGAATGCCTATTGCTAAAGCTTCTCCTGAGTTATTTATATTAATACTACTGTGTTTTGTCTTTTTGCGCTCGACATAATGATATGTCTTGTGTTCAACATGATGGTGTTGTTGTGCTCCCCATTTATGGCTAACATAATGACGCTTGTGGGGATTATCAAAAGAGCGATGTTCACTATGAGAAAAATGGGAGCTAAAATTGTGAGCTGGTAAACCAGCCTCCCTCCTCATATCATAGCTATGATACCATGCCATATCTGCAAGCGTTGGATTTAATGGCATCAAAACGGTTGCAGTAGACATTGCTGATAATACCGCTAATCTGAAGAGTTTTTTCATAATGATGATCCTTGTGTAAATTCGTATTTTTCACATCCTACACGTTTCAAACTGAATAGAGCCTGAACAATTTTGGACTTTATTGTGACAAAAAAATAAAAATTCATTTAGTTAAAACATTGCCGGTACAGTAAAATAAAATCATGACAAAATTTTGATTTCAATTAATGTAATATTCTTAAGGTTAATTAAGCAGCTTGTATTGAGAGCAGCAGATTTTTTACTATTGGTTATAAATTCTTTATTGATGAGTACTTTTTTATTAATTGATACAATATGAATTAAACAATAGGTGTATGAATAAAAGTTATCGTTTTTTATTATAGGCTTATGGTGCTAAGATAAAATCTTATTTGTGTGATAGAATACAGTCCTGTTTGACTACTCTCTTGTGAGGTTAAATATTGAGTTCGATATCAGATTATAACTGTATAAGATAATATATTGCGGGAACTTTTTTTGATATATGGGAAACATTCTCTTTAATTTTTTTGTGCTCATTTAGGTTTTAGAAGTGTTTTTGGCATGTTTTGATAGTTTTAGGGATTTTTTTATAACGTGGTTTAACAAGAAAAATTGCTAAAGGGGGACATCAATAATAGCGCGTAAGCCCCCTAGAGGGCTATCATCCAATTGAATATTGCCTCCATGGCTACGTGCTATATCTTGAGCAATAGAAAGGCCGAGTCCTGCTCTACTCGCATCTTGATTTTGTGTTTTATCAAGTTTAAAGAATGGCTTAAAGACTTCTGTGCGCATATTTTTATGAATCCCAGGTCCATCATCATCAATAGTTATGATGAAAGATTCTTGTTGGGATATGGCTGTTAGTTTGACAGTATTAGCATGACAAAATGCTTTTGATACAAGATTGCTGATGAGACGCGTGAAGGCATGGGGGCGTACTTGTATTTGTGTAGGGCTTTCAATGGTGTAGGAAAATTGACGTTTGTGAAGATGCGCATCGGTAGAGAATTTTTGCATAAGAGCATTTAAATCAAAAGTTTTAATACACTCACTTCCTTCACTACGGGCAAAAGCAAGGTAATTTTCTAACATATTTTGCATGTCGCTCACATCTTGCTCAAGCGGCTTAATATCAAAGTCAGTATTTGCTAACACTGGTTGAAGTTTAAAACGGGTGAGAATGGTTCTTAAATCATGGCTTACACCCGAAAGCATCATGGTGCGTTGTTCGATATAGTTAGAAGATGGTGAGTGTGTGTATTTTGCTAGACATGAGTTTAGGGTTTTGCATACACTATGGCATTCCCTTGGTCATGTTATTTATTTCAATGAAGAAGAGCGCTTAGCCCTCTTGGGTGATGTTCTTTTTCGTGGTTCTATTGGACGTACGGACTTCCCCTTCTGTTCCTATGAAAAATTGATACAATCTCTTCGAGAAAAAGTTTTACCCTTAGGCGATGATGTTTATTTTATTTGTGGGTATGGCCCTAAAAGTAGCATAGGCTATGGGCGCCAAAATAATCCTTTTCTTCAAGATTTTAATATATGAGCAAACAAAAAAACGCTTTGAAGCGTTTTTTTGTGCCATTTAAGGCTTTTTAGTAGGGCGGAACAGAAGTTAATTTATTGGGGCATAACAAACGTGTTCCAAACCATTACGGTCTCGGAAAGTTCCTGTTTTAGGGTTGAAAGAACGGTATTTTTTCTTACAATAGTTAAGCCAATCAGATTCCCATGATTGTTGTACTGGCTCATATTTCACCATTTGCGGAGCTTCATAAATTATCTGTTCTTGTGGAACCTGTTGATATACAATTTGATTTTGTGGTACTATTTGATAAACAACTTGTGGCTGTTCTGGTTTTTTTAAAACTGTACCAAGAATCGTACCTGTTGCAAGACCAAGAATACCCATTACTACAGCATCTCTTGAGTTGTCTATATGAACATTACGGTGTTTTGTTTTTTTGCGCTCGACGTAATGATACGTTTTGTTTTCAATATAATGATAATGGTGGTGGTGGTGATGATGGTGTTGTTGTTCCGTCTTACTATGTTTGGCTACAAACCTTTCATGTTCGGCTTTAAATCTTCTTTTGCCGTCTTCAAAACTCTTGTGGAAATCATCAACAAACTTTTGGAAATCATCAGAAAAAAAGCCACGTTTTCTATCAGAACAATGGGAGCGAGAAAAACCGCAAGGCGGGATATCAGCTTTCTTCCTTATTTCCCTTATCGCATCATCTGTTTCTTTACGCATCTTCCTCATCATATCATCTATTTCTCTCGAGATAGAGTCACTACGATTCCATGCCATATTCGCAAGCGTTGCATTTAGCGGCATCAAAACGGTCACAGTTGACATTGCTGATAATACCGCTAACCTGATCACTTTTTTCATAATGATGCTCCTTGTGTAAATTCGTATTTTTCACATCCTACACGTTTCAAACTGAATAGAGCCTGAACAATTTTGGACTTTATTGTGACAAAAAAATAAAAATTCATTTAGTTAAATCTACCACGGAGACAGTACAATAAAATCATAACAGAATTTTGATTTCAATTAATGTACTCTGCTTGAGGTTAATTAATAAATTTGTATTGAGAGTACCCGATTTTTTACTATGGGATATAAAATCTTTATTTATTGGTACTTTTTTATTGTTTGGTACAATATGAATTGAACAATAGGTGTATGAATACAAAGTTATCATTTTTTATCATAGTCTTATGGTTCTATGAGAAAGTCTTATTTTACTTTATTTGTGTTATAGAACAGTGACCTATTTGAATATTTTTTTGTAAGGATCGATAATATTGAGTTAAATATCAGAGTATAACTGTATAAAATAATATATTTTGGAATTTTTTGTAAAATGTTCTTTCTTATGTTGTTTTAGACAAATTGGAGCACCCTTGATGTTGGAGGTTGTCTATTTTTCGGATAATGCTGTTTGCTTTTGAACCTTAGTCTTTTTTAGAAGAGCTGAAGATTATTTTATGCGGTTTGAAATTTCTTACTCCTTCATTGATTGCGTTTTTTTCGTTTTATTGTTGCTTGATTAGGGGTGTTTTTACGAGATTTTCCTTTTTGATTTTCCAAAATACCAGTGTCCATGGTTGGTCCCATGTGTGCAAGGTCTGGTTTGGAGAAAAGACTTTGTTGTAACACGGGCTCATGGGTGGATTGTTCGCTATGATGTGTTAAGGGATTTTCTGCGAGTTCTAGTTCTATCTTTTGTAATTGTTTGATTTCATCGCGAAGTCGCGCTGCTTCTTCAAAATTAAGATCAGCAGCTGCTTCATGCATTAATTTTTCAAGGTGTTTAATATGAGATGCTAAATTGTTGCCAACTATATTTTTTTTCTCGATAACATCAGGGATATTTGTACGAACATGGTTGTTTTCATCGCCTAAATTGAGAATATCTCCGATATTTTTTTTGATACTTTTCGGTGTGATATGGTGTTCTTCATTATAGGCTATTTGTTTTTGTCGACGTCTTTGTGTCTCCTGTAAGGCTCGTTCTATGGAACCAGTGATCGTATCTGCATAGAGGATAACACGGCCATCTACGTTACGTGCAGCACGTCCGATTGTTTGTATGAGGGAAGTTTCAGAGCGCAAAAAGCCCTCTTTATCGGCATCTAGAATGGCAACAAAACCACATTCTGGAATATCTAAGCCTTCTCGGAGCAAGTTGATACCGATGAGGACATCAAAGGTGCCAAGCCGAAGATCGCGTAGAATTTCAATGCGTTCTAATGTATCAATGTCAGAATGCATGTAGCGTACACGAATGTCTTGTTCGTGGAGATATTCAGTTAAGTCCTCAGCCATACGCTTTGTGAGAACTGTCACCAATGTACGGTAGCCTTTTTGAATTGTTTTACGAATTTCATTCACAACATCATCGACTTGATTTTTGGCTGGACGAACCTCTGTTGGTGGGTCAACAAGCCCTGTTGGGCGAATAACTTGTTCCGCAAAAGTGCCGTGAGATTGTTCTATTTCCCAGCGTCCAGGTGTTGCGGAGACAGCAATCGTTTGTGGGCGCATAGCATCCCATTCTTCAAAGCGCAAAGGACGGTTATCCATACAAGAAGGGAGGCGAAAACCATATTCTGCTAGTGTTGCTTTTCTACGAAAGTCACCTCGGTACATGCCCCCAATTTGGGGAATGGTTACGTGGCTTTCATCGATAAAAACAAGAGCATTATTTGGAATGTATTCGAACAAGGTTGGTGGTGGTTCTCCGGGTTTTCGTCCTGTTAAATAACGTGAATAATTTTCTATTCCGGCGCATGAACCGGTGGTTTCTAACATTTCTAAATCAAAAATTGTACGTTGTTCTAAACGTTGTGCTTCTAAAAGACGTCCAGCTGCGTTCAACTCATCGAGGCGTTGAACGAGTTCCATTTTGATGGCTTTCATTGCTTGATTGAGTGTTGGTCGCGGTATTACATAGTGTGAATTGGCATAAATTTTAATCGATTGAAGATCGCCTGTTTTTTGTCCGGTGAGAGGATCGAATTCCGTAATTGTTTCCACTTCATGGCCAAAGAGCGAAATACGCCAAGCACGATCTTCGAGGTGGGCAGGGAAAATTTCGATTGTATCCCCTCGTACACGAAAGGAACCACGAATGAAATTGATATCTTGTCGATAATACTGTTGAGAGACTAAATCAGCCAAGAGTGTTCGTTGATTGAGTTTGTCCCCTTTTGCTATTTGGAAGGTCATGGCCGTATAGGTTTCTACGGAACCAATTCCGTAGATGCAGGAGACAGAGGCGACGATAATAACGTCATCACGCTCTAAGACGGCGCGTGTTGCAGCATGACGCATCCGGTCGATTTGTTCATTAATTGAGGATTCTTTTTCAATATAGGTATCAGAGCGTGCAACGTAGGCTTCTGGCTGATAATAGTCATAATAGGAAACAAAATATTCGACGGCATTATAGGGAAAAAAACTTTTAAATTCACCGTAAAGCTGCGCTGCTAGAGTTTTATTTGGTGCTAAGATTAAAGCTGGACGCTGTGTTTTTTCAATGATATTGGCCATTGTATAGGTTTTTCCTGAGCCGGTAACACCCAAAAGCACTTGTGTACGTTCATTTTTTTCAATTCCCTCAATCAGAGTTTTAATGGCTTGAGGTTGATCTCCCGCGGGTTTAAAAGATGTTTCGAGTTGAAATGGAATACCACCTTCAGACTTTTCAGGACGAACAGGGCGGTGAGGTGTCCATAACGCGCCATTCTTAAAAAGAGGATTACCTGAAGCAATGAGAGCAGAAAGAGCTTCTACTGTTGCAGTAACACCATTTTTCATTGTTGTATCCTTTGATAGAAAAGTGTTGGTGATTTTAAAGAAAATACTAATTTTACAAATTTATTACGACAACAGCAAAACGTTATTGAACAGATTTATTTTGGTTTATTAGAGCTTTCATTAGGATATTGATCAAGTTTTTCATGAGACGAGTTCTTTGAAGTATTTCTTTGGAGGGGGCATATTTGTGGTTGTTCGTGGACACTATTGCATTTTTGCCATGATGATATTCAAGAGGGCATAAGTTATTATGGCTGTTATGGAGAATAATCGGTATGTTTGGGCACTAAAGACATTGTATATGTGTGATAAAGATCGTTTCCATCTTTAAATGAAAGATAACGAGATGACACCCAACCTATTTGAGTGTTATATCGGATATGGCACCAATTTCCTTCACAGTTTTTAACAAAAACCAATTCTCCAGCAGAGATTAAGCCGCAAAGTGCATACTGAGTGCTGGGACCTGTTCTAAAATTAAGATTTCTCGTAACAAAAGCATCTGCTGCCTCTGATATTGTTGTGGCTAAAAAGAAAGAGCCAAACATAAAAAAAATGACGATTTTTTTCATTTTTCTGTAAAGAATTTCTTTAGAGATTTTCTATCCTTCTCTCTTCATATCCCATATGATTTCTTTTACTAGATTATGATAAAACAGAAAAAAATACAATTCTTTCTTCTTTAGGACACTTTTAAGGAGAAGAGTGAAGTTTAACGTTTTAAACACCAAAATGAGATGTTTTAATCACTATTTGTGCATGTTTTGTTTCCTTTATTTATTTTTGTATGGAAAACAGCGATACTGTACTATATAATAAAAAAGATCGTAGTTTTCGGATTCCAAAAGTAATTTTGGAAGCCGTTTTTTGT
This sequence comes from Bartonella sp. CB10SXKL, assembly GCF_042195515.1. Classification (NCBI taxonomy): domain Bacteria; kingdom Pseudomonadati; phylum Pseudomonadota; class Alphaproteobacteria; order Hyphomicrobiales; family Bartonellaceae; genus Bartonella; species Bartonella sp. CB10SXKL. Next base: position 119,816 of record NZ_JBHION010000002.1, read on the forward strand.
ATTTTTATTAAACCTTCCGTGTAATAGAAAGGGACGGATTATGGAAAAAGTTCCGATGACTACAGCTGGTTTTGAGAGTCTTAAAGAAGAGTTGCGTTGGCGTCAACAACAGGAGCGTCCGCGAATTATTGAAGCAATTTCTGAAGCGCGTGCGCATGGTGATTTATCCGAAAATGCTGAGTATCACGCAGCTAAAGAAGCACAAAGTCATAATGAGGGGCGTATAAATGAGCTTGAAGATTATATCGCGCGAGCAGAAGTTATAGATGTCTCGCGTCTTTCAGGTGACAAAATAAAATTTGGCGCAACCATTAAACTCTTGGATGAGGACACTGAAGAAAAAAAAGTGTATCAGATCGTAGGAGATCAAGAAGCTGATGTAAAGGTTGGTAAAATCTCTATTTCTTCGCCTATCGCACGTGCACTTATTGGCAAGCAAGAAGGTGATGTGATTGAGGTGAATGCACCAGGTGGTGCGCATAATTATGAGATCATTAAGGTTCAGTACATCTAAATAACATATGGATTATTATGCGTGTATCTTTGGACGAAACTGAGGTTATTGCGCCTCACTTTAAAAGGCGTTTGTCGGGAGTAACATCTACGATTATTCAGCTTATTCCAATGCAACGCGAACAGGGTATGCGTATATCCACTTTGGGGTTTGGTTTACCACAAACTTTACCGGCTCTTGCCTTTAGGGACCTTTTCGGACTTTGGAAAAGTCCGAAAGGGAAGCCATTTCGTATTTGGCATGCACGACGCAATATTGAGATGCTTTGTGGGATCTTTTTACGCGATGTTTTGCGAATGAAGCTTAAACTCATCTTTACTTCGGCTTCACAACGTCATCATAAGCCTTTTACCAAATGGTTGATTCGCTGTATGGATAGGGTTATAGCTACCAGTACACGTACGGGCGCTTATCTAGAAGTGCCTCATAAGGTTATTATGCATGGGGTGGATGTGAGGCGTTTTACTCCACCACAGACTTTTGATGATTGCTTTTCTTCGACAGGATTTCCAGGAAAATATGCGGTAGGATGTTTTGGGCGTCTGCGCTACTCAAAGGGAACAGATTTATTTGTTGATGCCATGATAGCATTATTGCCTGATTACCCCGAATGGACAGCACTTATCGCTGGTCGTACGACAGAGCAATATTATCATTTTGAAAAAGAGTTACGCCAAAAGATTGCTAAAGCTGGTCTGGATGATCGCATTATTTTTCTTGGTGAGATTCTGGACATCCCTTTGTGGTATCGTCGTTTAACACTTTATGTTGCACCTTCTCGTACAGAAGGTTTCGGTTTAACGCCATTAGAAGCAATGGCATCACAGGTTGCGGTTGTAACGAGTGATGCAGGAGCTTATAAAGAATTGGTTGTAGAAGCGACAGGAACAGTTGTAAAAGCAGGAGATGGTTTGGCTTTAACCGCAGCAATTGAACCTTATTTTTCTGATGTGGAAAAAACATTGGCAGCCGGAAAGAAAGCTTTAACCCATGTTCGTACTCACTTTCCTTTGGAAAAAGAGGCAAGCAAGATTGAAAGTGTTTACAAAGAACTGTTTGCGGAAAAAACACTTTGATATGATATCAAAAATCTTCTTAAGGGATGATAAAAAGTATTTTCCTTAAAGGTTTTTCATAGTCATCAAGAAAACAGCTCAATGATATAAATGTTATTTTACAAAATTTATATTGTCTTTAGTAGAACACTATAAAAAGTTCCCAAAATTTTGGATAAAAGATTAAAAATGTATACGCTTGAGAGCGATATGTAGTTTATGATAAAGCATACTAGGAGAGAGGAAAGCTACTTTTATTCATTGATATTTTAGAATAAGAAAATAATGCTTTAACTCAAGTCTGGGGATTTATGCACTATCTTATACGGTGTCGTACTGATATTGTTCGTTTTGTAAGACTTAAATAGATAGCAAAAAAACGTTTTCTTGTCTTAAAAAGATAATGATGCTATCTCCATGGATAAAATAGTCGTACATATTTTCAATAAATTCATGATAAGATGGATTTAAGATCAATATATATATATGATTTTTATAGATAATTTACCTTTTCAATTTGAATAAGAGCTTTGAGTAGCGTAAGATTTTCTTATGTCAAATCTGTTGATATTAAATCAATGAGAGCTATCCTCTAGCACATCACAATCGGAAGAAGGCATGTGGTGGATAAAAACTATTGAAGACAAGGTGTAAAGAGTTTTCTTATAAATTGTCTGAAATGCAGGCTGTTACGACATTAACAGAAAAAAATAATATGGTGGTACTAATTTATATCTTATTTTGTAGTACCGACTTGCACCTTATTATTATTTAAGTAAAAATGATGGTGACCATTTTATATCTTTCATGAAGGCTGTCGTGGAATGGGTGTGATGAGTACTGTGAGATGTTTTTTATAAGCTTGTGAGTTCGTAATATAATAGCATTTTTTTCTATAAGGAGGTAACTCTATTAAAGAGAAAAAACACTTTTATCAGCAAATATTCATATTTTTTGCATGAGAGATTATTCGTAAAAAAGAATGTTCTATGCGTCCACTTTATTTGATAAAGAAGATCAATAAAGTGAAGTTTTATATGTTATGGCTTTGAAAATATTGGTATTTGATTGTTTTTGTTGAATTATTTTTATATCATTGATATGATGATTTGTATGAAATTTTAGAAAATCTTCAGTGGATTGAGTAAGGGGTGAATATTATGATGCATACTGTTCACACCTTTTTATCTTGTAAATTTTTATCATGGTAGAATAAAATACTCTCTGCATTAGAATTGTTCACGCCAGAAAGCGGGAATAAAAAGGACGAATATTGTTATGATTTCAAGGCGTCCAGCTAACATTAGAAAACTTAAAATCCATAAAGCATGGTCGTTGATTGTAGAGAAATTACCAGTGGGGCCAATAATATCTCCAAAGCCTGGACCAACATTTGAAAGTGCGGTTAAGACCCCCGTAAAGGCAGAGGTAAAGTCAAGACCGGTTGTAAGCAAAAGTGCAGTGCCGATAACAAGGCAAAACATATAAAGACAGACAAAAAACAAAACGGCTTGAGCAACATCATTTGATATATTTGAGTGATCGTAGCGCGCTTTTACAACGACATTAGGAGAAAGAAGTTTTTCTATATTTGTTTGTGTAATACGCCAAAGAATAATGAGGCGATTGATTTTCATGCCACCAGAAGTAGAACCAGCACATCCGCCTGTAAAAGAAACAATGAAGAAAATTCCAAGCGCAAACGGTCCCCAAAGTTGATAATCTTCAGCGCTATAACCTGTGGTGCTAATAATGGATGAAAGGTGAAAAATGACATCAAGGAAAATCAAGTGGAACGCGCGATGATCATAAAACCGTAGCCATGCCGCTAAAGCAAAGCTGAAAAGGAGAACGATATGGAGAAAAACAATCACTTGTGGGTCAAGGAAGCGTTTGGAGTGTCCAGGAAGGACTAATTTAACATAAAGTACGAAGGGTAAAGCAGAAAGCAACATGAAGATTGTTGAAATAATTAAGATGGCTGGTTTATCAGAAAAATAGCCAAAAGAAGCATCATGCGTTGAAAAACCAGCTGTTGCTACTGTACTCATTGCATGGTTAATGGCATCAAATAAATTCATGCCTGCAGCAAAATAAGAAAGCATACAAGCCAATGTTAACCCAACATAAGCGATGATAATTCCGTTAGCAATTTGGTTGATGCGAGGCAATATTTTTTCAGATTTATCAGATGATTCCATATGAAAAAGTCGCACGCCACCCACACGCAGTGAAGGCAAAATTAAGAGGGCTAAACCGATAAAACCAATGCCCCCAATCCAGCATATAAGAGAACGCCATAATAAAATACTTCGCGATAAATTATCAAGATCAGAAAGGACTGTGGAGCCTGTTGTTGTAATTCCAGAAACAGATTCAAAAATGGCTCCTGCTAGAGAAATGGGAAGAGGAGAAAGATAAAGAGGTAAGGCACCTACGATGCTTCCTGTAAGCCAAAGACAAACAGTGAGCATAAAGCCAAGCCGTGCTGAAAAGCGACAAGTAGCTCCCTTAGTTGCTAAAAGAATCAGCGTTGCTAACATGGTGGTTATGGCACAAGAATAGAGAAAGCTTATCCAATTACGATTGTTGTCGTGCAAATCCACAAAAATTGGCAAAAGCATTGCTCCTCCCATGATTAAGGCAAAACGTGCACAGACATTGATAATAAATTGAAAAATGATCGTTCCCTATCTTTGTATCTCTTTTTATTATGGTTTTGTGCTCATAAGAAGTTACATTTTTCTCTTTATAGGATAAGGATTAATTCGTAACATTAGCGTGCCTTGATGAATTAGTAATCAGACCTTTTCATAAAACTTGAAAAGAAGTATACATAACATAATTAGGGCTCTTGAAAAATATTTTTTTAAAAGGCTGCATTCCGTTATCATTTATAGAATAATTAATTTATAATAAAGTGAAGGGGATTTAATGGTGCAATCGCATATTCGTCTGCTGATTATTGGCTCAGGTCCGGCTGGTTATACAGCGGCGATCTATGCAGCAAGAGCAATGCTTAAGCCGGTTTTGGTGACGGGCTTGCAGCAGGGTGGACAATTAACAATTACAACTGATGTTGAGAATTATCCAGGTTTTGCAGATCCCATTCAAGGACCATGGTTGATGGAACAAATGGCAAAACAAGCTGAGAATATGGGGACAAAAATTGTCTATGATACAATTATAAAGGCTGATTTGTTGAAGTATCCTTTTGTCTTATATGGGGATTCAGGAACACAATATTCTTGTGATGCACTGATTATTGCAACAGGAGCTCAAGCACGCTGGCTTGGTTTAGAAAGTGAACAGACCTTTATGGGCGGAGGTGTTTCCGCTTGTGCTACATGTGATGGCTTTTTTTATCGTGATAAGGACGTTATTGTCGTGGGAGGAGGAAATACGGCTGTTGAAGAAGCACTTTATTTATCGCATTTGGCTAAGAGTGTAAGCGTGGTTCACAGGCGGGGGCAGTTTCGGGCAGAAAAAATTTTGCAAGATAGGTTGCTGGCTTGTAATAATGTGCGTGTTTTTTGGGATCATGTGGTCGAAGAAATTCTGGGGCTGCCAGCACAGGGGGCAATGGGCGCTGTTGTAACAGGGGCACGTCTGAAAAATGTTAAGACAGGTCATGAGATGAAAGTGAATGCAGAGGGCATATTTATTGCCATTGGGCATGATCCTGCTGTTTCTCTGTTTGAAGGACAGCTGAAACAAAAACGAGGCGGCTATTTATGGACAGCACCGGACTCAACAGCAACAAGCATTGCTGGTGTTTTTGCTGCTGGGGATGTGACAGATGAAACATTCCGCCAAGCTGTAACAGCTGCGGGAAGAGGATGTATGGCAGCGTTGGAAGCAGAACGGTTTTTGGATATATCCAAGCGTTAGTAACTCATTGAGAAAATAGAGAATATAGAGGTAGAATTAATTGTGGCGCCACCGTTGGATTGGGATAAGTTAAGGGTTTTTCACGCTGCAGCAGAAGCGGGATCTTTTACGCATGCTGCTCAAAAACTTCATTTATCTCAATCAGCCGTTTCACGACAGGTTTCGGCTTTAGAACAAGAGGTTGGGGTATCCTTATTTCAACGTCATGCGCGTGGTTTGATTCTTACAGAACAGGGAGAAACTCTTTATCGTACAGCTCATGATGTTTTGATGAAGCTTGAAAGTGTGCGTTTGCAATTAAGTGAAAGCTATGCAAAACCAACGGGGCACTTGCGTGTGACCTCGACCTTTGGAATGGGGGCAGGGTGGATTGCAGAGCGTATGCCAGAATTTCTTAGTCTTTATCCTGATATGCAGGTTCAGCTTTTGCTTTCCGATGAAGAGCTTGATTTGACAATGTGTCATGCGGATTGTGCTGTTCGCTTACATCAACCCAAACAACCTGATCTTATACAAAGAAAACTCTTTACAATTCATATGCATGTTTATGCTTCGGAAAAGTATATTGCAAATTATGGAAAGCCGGAAAAATTATCTGATCTCGATGAGCATCGTATTATTTCGTTCGGTGAACCTGTTCCACCTTATTTGTCTGGTTTAAATTGGTTGGAAAAGGCTGGTAGAAGTGATGGATCATTGCGCGTTTCAGTTCTACAAATCAACAATATCATCTCAATAAAGAATGCGCTTATGCGTGATCTTGGGATTGCTGTGCTTCCTGATTATATCGTCAATAATGATGAGCATTTGGTGCGTCTTTTTCCTGATATGGTTGATATTCCTTCTTTTGATACTTTTTTTTGTTATCCTTATAATTTAAAGAATTTGGCAAGGTTAAATGCTTTTCGAGATTATATTTTTTTAAAAGCTCGTCAGTGGTCTTTTTAATATTAATGTCTTAATTTATAAGGAACAATTAGCTGTTTTGCAACTTGAGACTCCCGTAATATTCTTTCGTTTCAAATTTGCTCATATTGAATCAATTAAAATTATTCGTTGCACATTAAAAGTGGAGGGAGTCTGCGCGGGTAAATATTTTTGAAAAAAGGGATAAATGTTTTTTTACAAATGCTAGCAAACGTGAGAGCTATTATATAATGGACAATCGTGTGATGGTGTAGCTTACATTTTTATATTTAATTAAAGAGAGTGCTACATAATGGAGACAAATTTAAAGCTATGTGTTTATTGCATAGCAGATACGCTTAAGTCTTTATTGTGCTTTTTCTTATAAAATGACATAGAATGCTATCTCTTGATTATGTTGCCTCCCAGTGCGTTTTCTTGAGTGTTCCCTTACGAAGATCTATCAGATTGATTTTATCTCTGAAGATTTTCCAAATTTGCCGGACAATATGTCCGGCTTTTTTTTTATTATTTTTGAAAGAGTCCTTAGAAATTGCAATATATGGGAAGATGATAAGGAAAAAATTTCGAAACTTGTGGATATCCAACAATTTTTTAAGAATACTAAAATTCAATGAGGAGTTTAAGAGAGATTTATCCTGTTATACCATAAAAGTCTGTCTTTTAGGGGTGTGATATAAAATATTTAAAACCTTATACATGAAGTGCTTTTTATTAGAGTGTGAGGTGAATATTTAAGGCAGGTCTTGTTCATAAAGCCTATGAAGTAAATCAAGTAGTTATTAGATAGAACTTAAAGGAAACTGGATTGCTTACACAACGATGGGAGGTGGCTTCTTCTTCATTTTAGGACGAAGAAGAAGCCGAGAAATAGAAGAGATTCTATTGTAAGGGCCTTTGATTATAAGGGCAATTGTGTTTAAAAGCGCTCGGTCTTTTTTAGAGTTATAAATTGAATGGAGAAAGCAGAATAGGTTTTTCATCTCTTATGATAATAGACCGATTCATTTATTTGATAGCTAGATTTTTTTGATCTTTATCTACAGCCTCTATTTTTGCTGAATCGATAGATTTAGACCATGACACAGTTTCCGATATTTTCTCGGATATACTGACATTCGGTAAAAACAATCACAAGAGATGATATTTAAAAATTTTAAATTAGACTGTTGCAAAAGCGCTGTATACGTATACAAGCTTCTTCAAGTAATTCTTCTGATGTTGCATAAGAAATACGAAAAGCTGATCCAAGTCCAAAAGCAGATCCTTGGACGACAGCAACAGCTTCTGTTTCTAGAAGCGCTATGGCGAAGTCCTCATCATTGGTAATACATTGGCCGTTAGGTGTTTTCTTTCCAATAATTCCGGAGCAAGAAGGATAAACATAAAAAGCACCCTCAGGCGTTGGACAGTGAATGCCAGGAGCTTGATTTAGCATGGAGACAACGAGATCACGGCGTGTTTGAAAAATACTTTTATTTTTAGCAATAAAGTCTTGTGGCCCGTTGAGTGCTTCAACCGCAGCCCATTGTGAAATGACACTTGTTCCAGATGTTTGCTGTCCTTGAATGGTATCCATGGCTTTAATTAATTCTTTTGGTCCGCCTGCATAGCCGATTCTCCATCCCGTCATCGCATAGGCTTTAGAAACACCATTCATTGTGAGTGTACGCTCATAAAGCGCTGGTTCTACTTGAGCTGGAGTAACAAAGGTAAAACCCTCATATGTGAGATGTTCATATATATCATCGGAAAGGATATAAACATGAGGATATTTTACTAAAACATCTGTGAGTTTTTTCAATTCATTATGTGTATAAGCAGCACCTGATGGATTTGAAGGAGAGTTAAAGATGAACCATTTGGTTTTGGGGGTAATGGCAGCTTCTAGCTCTTGGGGTTGGAGTTTATAAGAAAATTCGGCTTTCGTTTCTAAAAAGACAGGCTTACCATCGTTGAGTGCGACCATTTCTGGATAACTAACCCAATAAGGGGATGGAATGATGACCTCATCTCCTTTATTCAAAGTTGCCATGAATGCATTAAAGAGAATTTGTTTTCCACCGGTACCAACAATAATTTGTTCTGGTTGGTAAAGAAGGTTATTTTCTCTTTTAAACTTTGCAGAAATTGCTTGGCGCAATTCTGGAATTCCAGATATGGGAGGGTATTTTGTTTCTCCTCTTCGAATAGCTTCAATAGCCGCGTTTTTGATGTTGTCTGGGGTATCAAAGTCTGGCTCTCCAGCACTTAAAGCAATAACATTGCGCCCTAATGCTTTTAAATGGCGGGCCTTTTGAGAAGCAGCTATTGTTGCAGAAGGTTTGATAAGAGACAGTTTGTCGGCAATAAAAGCCATAATTTTAAATCCTTATATTATATCAACAAATGGTTATTGCTTTAAGGATATTCTATAAGAGATTATATTGTATGCAATAAAAAACTTCTAAAATACTCTTACACGGGCTTTATATTCTTCTTTTTTGAGATTTCACAAGATAATCTCTTTGTAGATTTTATGAAAGTTTTGAGGAAGTATAAGGGAGGTTTGATAAATTGTGCAAAGGAGATAAGCAGTCTTTTATGTTAACAAGGTAAAATGATGCTTTATACAAAATAAAAAAAATCTTCGTCATTACAGACGAAGATTTTTAAGTAAAATATTGCAGAATTTAAACTTTAAAGGGCTGCAAGGTTACCAGCGGCAAATTTTCCTGAACGACGATCTTGAAGAACATCATAAGAAATTTTTTGCCCTTCATTAAGACTGTTTAGACCAGAACGCTCGACAGCAGAAATGTGTACAAATACATCTGCACTACCATCACTAGGTTGAATGAATCCGAAACCTTTTGTTGTATTAAACCACTTAACTGTTCCTGTAGACATAGGAAACTCCTTAGAATATATAATTATATTGAGTATTGAAGCTTTCATTTCTTCAATACGGTTGTAGATCGAAATTAGGTGGGAGAAGTTTCGTCGAAAGTGCAGATTGCACAGGAAAGAAAGTCACGTAACCGAAAATTCGATGAAACCTCTATAAAAGTTTTTGGAACAAAAAGCAAGTCTTAATCAATTTTTATATAAAGAAAAAATAAGAAAACAGTGTACATTTTGTTAAGTAGAAAAATTCAACTGAAATAACTTTGTAGTGAACGTACTTCAAGGCGCCTTTTTTTGAGTGCTTTTATCGCTTCTACAACGGCTTCGGCTCCAGCTATTGTTGTATAATAGGGAACATTTTGCATGAGGGCTGCATAACGTAATGATTTTGAATCTGAGATGGCACTGGCCGTGCTAGTTGTATTAAAAATCAATTGAATTTTGCGATTACGAATAGCGTCTTCAATATGGGGGTGTCCCTCTAGAACTTTGTTAATTTTTTTTGCTTCAACGTGGTGTTCGGTGAGAAATTTTTGTGTTCCACTTGTGGCGACAACAGAAAAGCCAAGCTCAGTTAAACGTTTTACAGGATTTAAGATGCGTTTTTTATCTTCATCTCTTACAGAAACGAACAAAGTTCCCTCTTTAGGGAGTTTTACACCAGCTCCAAGTTGGGCTTTAGCAAAAGCAAGCGAAAATTCATAGTCAAGTCCCATAACTTCACCGGTTGAGCGCATTTCTGGACCAAGAAGTGTATCAACACCTGAAAAACGAGCAAAAGGAAATACTGCTTCCTTGACGGCAATATGTTGTTTTTTTTGCAAAGAAGGTAATCCACCATAAGCTTGAAGAGCATCATGAAGCGTTTCTCCTGCCATAATACGTGCAGCCATTTTAGCAATAGGGCGACCAATCGTTTTTGCAACAAATGGGACAGTACGTGAAGCACGGGGATTGACTTCTAAGACATAAATGGTGTCATCTTTTATAGCATATTGTACATTCATTAAGCCGCGAACATGAAGTGCTTGTGCTAATGCTTTGGTTTGGCGCTCTAATTCAGTAACTATTTTATTTGAGAGCGTATGGACTGGTAGAGAACATGCTGAATCACCAGAGTGGATACCAGCTTCTTCAATATGTTCCATAATACCAACGATCAGTGTTTCGTTACCATCACATAGACAATCAACATCTACTTCAATTGCTTCTGTTAAATAGGTATCAAAGAGAAGCGGATTTTTACCAAGCAATATATTGATTTGTCCTGTTGTGTCGTTAGGATAACGGACTTTGATATCTTCTGAAATTAATTCAGGGACACTCTCAAGTAAATAATTTTGTAAGCTACGTTCATCACGAATAATTTGCATAGCACGTCCTCCTAAAACATAAGAGGGACGTACAACCAAAGGGAAGCCTAGTTCGTGGGCAATGAGGCGTGCTTGTTCAATGGAGTGGGCAATACCATTTTGAGGTTGTGTTAAATTAAGTTTAAATAACAGTTTTTGAAAGCGGTCTCTATCTTCTGCTAAGTCGATAGCGTCAGGTGAAGTACCTAGGATGGGGATATTGTGTTTTTCTAGAGCGCTTGCCAATTTCAAGGGTGTTTGTCCGCCAAATTGGACGATGACTCCAACCAAATCTCCTTTTTCCTGTTCTGCTTCTAAAATAGCGATAACGTCTTCTGTTGTTAAAGATTCAAAGTAAAGGCGATCAGAGGTATCATAGTCGGTTGAAACTGTTTCAGGATTACAGTTAATCATAATCGCTTCAAATCCTGCATCACGCAGTGCAAAAGCAGCGTGGCAGCAACAGTAATCAAATTCAATACCTTGCCCAATGCGGTTTGGTCCACCGCCTAAAATAGCAATTTTTTTGCGTTCAGAAACGTGTGCTTCCGAGTGCTCTACACCTGCAAAGGGAACTTCATATGTTGAATACATATAGGCTGTAGGAGAAGAAAATTCAGCGGCACAAGTATCAATCCGTTTGAAGACGTGTTTAACATTCAGTGATTTACGTAAAGCTGCGATATAATCGGGTTCTTTCCCTGTAAGGGAGGCTAATCGCGCATCTGAAAAGCCCATAGCTTTTAACATACGTAAATTATCTGCGTCTTGGGGTAATCCATGAATGCGGATACGCTGCTCCATTTCAATGATGGAGGCTATTTGTTCTAAAAACCACGGATCAATTTTGCTAATTTGGTGAATCTCATTTAAGGGTAAGCCTGTGCGCATGGCTTGAGCAATATAGCGTAGACGATCAGGGCTTGGTATGGCAATGGCTGAGCGTATAGAACTTTTTTCATCACCTTCAGCATGCTCTGGAATCACAATTTCATCAAGACCCGTAAGCCCTGTTTCAAGTCCACGGAGTGCTTTTTGTAACGATTCTTGAAAAGTGCGTCCAATTGCCATGACTTCTCCTACAGATTTCATCGCAGTTGTGAGGACAGGTGATGAACCGGGAAATTTTTCGAACGCAAAACGAGGAATTTTTGTCACAATATAGTCAATAGAGGGTTCAAATGATGCTGGTGTTGCACCACCCGTGATATCATTTTTTAATTCATCAAGTGTATAACCAACAGCCAGTTTAGCCGCTACTTTGGCAATGGGAAACCCCGTTGCTTTTGAGGCAAGCGCTGAAGATCGAGAAACACGCGGATTCATTTCAATAACAATGAGGCGCCCATTTTCAGGATTGACAGCAAACTGTACATTGGATCCCCCCGTTTCAACACCAATTTCTCGCAAAACAGCAATCGAAGCATTACGCATACATTGATATTCTTTATCGGTTAAGGTGAGAGCAGGTGCTACAGTGATCGAATCACCGGTATGAATCCCCATTGGATCAATGTTTTCAATAGAACAAACGATGATACAGTTGTCGTTCTTATCACGAACAACTTCCATCTCATATTCTTTCCACCCTAAAACACTTTCTTCAATTAATACTTCTGTTGTTGGTGAAGCTTCAAGCCCACGTTCAATAATTTCATAGAATTCAGAGCGGTTATAAGCGATTCCACCACCAGTTCCACCAAGGGTGAATGAAGGACGAATAATAGCTGGAAGCCCAACAACATCAAGAGCTTGAACTGCTTTTGCTGTTGCATGAGCGATATAATGTTGTTTGCGATCAGCTTCGGTATGTCGCCAGTTGCGCTCAAGTTCTTCGAGTGCTTTGTCAAGCGCAGCACCAGAAAGTTTTGCTTTAAGTTCAGCACACGTTTTTGCGTGTTGTTGGCGATTTTCTTCTTTCAGTTCTGTTGCATTGGCTAACATAGAGCGTGGCGTTTCCAAACCGATTTTTGCCATCGCTTGGCGGAATAAAGCACGATCTTCAGCTTTATCAATAGCATCAGCATTGGCTCCTATCATTTCAACATGGTAGCGGTCTAAAATACCCATACGCTTTAATGATAAAGCAGTATTGAGGGCTGTTTGTCCTCCCATAGTGGGCAAAAGGGCATCGGGACGCTCGTGAGCAATAATTTTGGCAACTATTTCAGGAGTAATGGGCTCTATATAAGTTGCATCAGCTAGATCTGGATCTGTCATAATCGTGGCAGGATTAGAATTTACCAAAATAATTCGGTAACCTTCTTCTTTTAATGCTTTACAGGCTTGAGTGCCTGAATAATCAAATTCACATGCCTGACCAATGATAATAGGTCCTGCTCCGATGATAAGAATAGATTTTATATCTGTGCGTTTGGGCATGGCTTTTTCCTATGACAAATATCTGTGTGCGATTGTTGCGGGCAAAATATTTTAGTTCTGAGGCTACCGTCATTTTATAAGTTAAGTGACAAAGAAGTAAGCATTAAAATACCTTTTCCATGCTTTTTTTCATAAAATTGAAGATAAATTTCTTTTTTGAGTTGAGTCATCTCGTCAGTTTATCAAAAGTATGACCTTTGATAAAAAATAATAACAGTGCTCCAACAAATTAGAATATTCAAGCATACTGTGGAGCATAAAAAGCCGGAACATCTTTCCAATCCATTGCCGGCATACTTTCTTTGTGTTTTATGACGTTTTTTGCTTAAGAGAGCACGCGCTTTTTCTGTTGCTTGTAAAACATAAGCTATTATTTATGGTTCGATGGGATTTCGTAAAATAAAATGGGAAGCTTATCGTGTTGTTCCGTAAAATACTGCCGTTTAGAGTTGTGATATAAGGTATGAAAATTTACCACATTAAGGTGTTTTTGTTAGAGTGTATGATAGAATTCAGAGCAGGATTTGTCTGTAGAGAGCTTATGAAATAAACCATATCAAATGGGTTCAGTTGGAATCTGTTATATAAAAAGCAAGATTGTTGATAGATCAGCTCTGGTCGAAGTTTCCGTCTTAGGGTAGGAAGAAAGTCAATCTATGTATCTTTCCATTTCATAAAAAGGTGAGAGTGTATTTTAATACAATGGCTAAGGAGATAATTTCAGAATGATTTTGTTTGTTTTTAAAAGATAGTGAATACTCTCCCTTTACTTTATGGATGATGTTCAAGACTTATTTAAAATATAAAGAAGGCTAAAATGCTGAACATTTCCCAAACGAGAGTATTCTGTCTGAAAGATGTATCAATAGGAAAGCTTTTGGTGGCTAGGTCTCAAAAAGGGATTTGTCATATAGCGTTAGGAGACACTATAGAGCAATTATTACAGGAGTTTACGATACGCTTTGGTGATGCACAACAAGTTGTAGGTGACAATACATTTAAGAGAGAAGTTGCCCATATTATAGCCATGATAGAAACACCTAAGCTGGTAAAAAAATATAATTTTCCCTTAGATATAAATGGTACAGTTTTTCAACGACAAGTATGGGCAGTATTATGTGATATACCATGTGGTGAAACAATTTCATATGAGATCTTAGCATGCCGTATTGGTATGCCGAAAGCTTTTCGTGCCGTTGCTCATGCCTGTGCACGTAACGAATTGGCTATTATCATTCCGTGTCATCGTGTTGTGCGTAAAAATGGTTTTATTTCAGGGTATCGTTGGGGGGAAAAACGGAAACAGATTTTACTACAACGGGAACAAAATGGAAAAATTTAACTTTGTGTGATGGGCATTATAATCGTTACAGTTGTTCCTTTCATTTCTTTTGAAGTAATTTCAAGTTTTCCTTTGTGGAGTTCTAGCAAGGAGCGTGAAATGGCTAATCCAAGACCTGAGCCCGTATGAGATTTAGTGAGCTGATTTTCGACTTGTTCAAAAGGTTGCCCAAGTTTTTTAATTGCTGATTGGGGAATACCAACGCCTGTATCTGTAATTTTAAAAATAAGGTTATTTTTTTTCTTGAAAGCGCAGACATCAATATTTCCGCCAGAAGGCGTAAATTTAACGGCATTAGAGATGAGATTAAGGAAAATCTGTTTCATTGCACGACCATCAACTTCAGCATGAAGTTCTGGGGTAATGTTTGTTGTAACAACAATATTTTTTTCTTGAGCTTGAGGTGTTAGTGTTCGTACTGCTTCACTAATGATGGGCTCAAGATCGGTATTTTTACAATCAAGCGTAAATCTTCCTGCTTCGATTTTTGACATATCAAGGATGTCATTGATAAGGGTTAGAAGATGGGTTCCTGAATTGTAAATATCATGCATATATTCCTTATAGCGTTGTGAACCAAGAGGACCAAAAGTCGATTGCAACATGATATCTGAAAAACCAAGAATAGCATTCAGAGGCGTGCGCAATTCATGAGACATATTGGCTAAAAATTCTGATTTAGCCTTATTAGCACTTTCGGCGCGTTCTTTTTCTGCTTTCAAACTTTTATTAAGTTTTTCAACTTCTGTTGCGCGTTGTTGAGCACTCCCTCGCGCGCGCTTGAGTTCTTGAATGAAAGAAAAAAGACGCCTTTCACTGTCTTCAAATTTTTCCTGTTGTTGTTTAAGCTCAGAAATGTCAGTACCAATACAAACCAATCCTCCATCTTGGGTTCGTCGTTCGTTAATTTTGAGCCAACAACCATCTGCCGTTTGGCGAATACTGGTTAAGTTACCAGTACCATCATCTTTAAGGGGATATTCACTGAGTGCAGGGCGTGCCATGGCTTCGACCGTTGCACGTTGGATACCTGATTGGAGAATTTGTTTAGGAATAGCGGCATATTCGCAAAATTTGCTGTTGGACATGACTAAACGTCCTTCAGCATCCCACAAGACGAAAGATTCTGAAATGTTTTCAATCGCATCACGGATACGAAGGTCGGCTTGCGCTGTTTGTTCAGCCAATTGTTGCTGTTCACTAATATCGAAGGAAATACCAACCAAATGGGGTTCTTCTTCTTCAGTAACTTCGGCACGAATGCGCATCCATACATAATGACCATCAGCATGACGCATAGGAACGTTAATATCGATATGCTTCTTTTTACCGCTCATTAATTCCTGAGCAAGATCAAAAAAATTCGCATCATTTGGATTGATAATGGCGCTAATTTGGGAAATTGAGAGCAGTGCATCTTGAGGGACATAGCCGAGCATTTCGTACATTGCTCGTGACCAGTAGACACGTCCACTTGCCATATTCCAATCCCATAGTCCACAGCGTCCACGCATCATTGCCATATCAATACGGTTTTGAATTTTTTCTGAAACAAGATCTGTTTTGCGTGCTCGTACAATTTGGTTGTAATAAGCATAAAGAAGAGCGAGGATAACGCCACTAGTTCCAATAAACATGGTTATATTTAACGAGAGAGCTTTCCGCCATTCCATGTAAATATGTTGCATTTTTTCACTGATGAATACCCCATATTGTCCATTTTCTGTTTGCTGAAAGGAAGCGAGAGCAGGAATATCTTTTCCTATTGTAATTTTCATGATTCCAGCATGTTTTCCTAGAGCTTGTAAAGCAATGCTTTCAGAGGTTAAATCCTGTAAGGGTTTTCCTAAGACAATCTCGGAACTTGATGAAGCTAGGACATTGCCTTTTTGATCGACAATAGCAATAACAGCGCTGGTTTTTATAAGACCTTTGTTACGAAAATTAGTCAGGATATTTTGTAAATGATTATGAGAAAGAACAGCAGTTTTTCCTTGTCGAGTGGCTGCAAGTAAGTCACGGTCAATCGTATTGGTAATATGAGAAGCTAAGAGAGTGATGGTAGAATGCGTGTTTTTATCAATTGTGTTGCGCCAATCATAGATTGATAGGAAACGGATCGCTGCTAGCGTAACAAGAAATGCAAGAATTACAAATGGGAGTGAACGTCGCAGCCAAGGTTCAATAAAAAGAAGTTTTTGATAGGCAGGACCAGAAAACAGATTGGTACGCTCTGTCCGCTCCTTGCGACTTTGAGCGCTTGATTTTGAATCAGCATACACCTCCCTTGGCGCATTATATGCGTCCAATTTAGCCATCTCGCGTTCCTTTAATTCTGGAATAATGTGATTTAAAAACTGCTTCGATATTCATAGTAACCCCATCGAGTGCAATGAATCAAAACAGGAGTCTTCTGTCCAGTCTTTTTTTTAAAAAAATAATTTTACTTTTATAATTTTGGAATATGAAAAGAAAAAAGTACTTTAAACGTGACCTATAAACAGGCTTAGATTACCTGTTTATAGGTTTAATGATGATCGAATAGTTTATAGAATTTATTTTAAAAAATATTATAGCATATTGATTTAAAATAATTTTTTGTTTTAAGTGAGCAGACGATTAATGATATCAGCAACATCGCTTGATAATTTTGGCGCAACAGCAATCATTTTTAATTCAGTTTCAAGTTTTTGTTGTCGAATAGGTTCTAATTGTCGCCAAGAGCGCATCATTGTTAATAATCGTGAAGCAAGCTGTGGATTTTTTTTGTCAATTTCCAAAATGACTTGGCAAAGAAAATGATAAGACGCTCCATCCATCCTATTAAAGCCCGTGAGATTGTTAGAGGCAAAAACACCGATTAGGGAACGTACACGATTAGGATTATCTTGTGAAAAAAGCGGATGTTGCATGAGCTTTTGAACATTCTCGAGTGTTGATGTGCCAGCAACCATTGCTTGAATAGAAAACCATTTATCCATGACCAAAGGGTCATGCCGATAGCGGTTTTCAAAATCATTTAAGGCATTTTGTGCCTGCTCACTTTCATTAAAACGCTTCACGAGAACAGCGATACTAGCCATACGGTCAGTCATATTATCAGCTGTTGCATATTGTATAGCAGCTCGATTTGGATTGGCTTCAGCAATGGAAAGGTAATCCAGTATGATATTCTTTAATGCTCGTTTTCCAGCTTGTGCAGTGTTTGGTGAATAGGGCTCTTGGGTTTGCATTTGTCCATAGAATTTTGTTAAGAGCTCTTGATGAGTTTGTGCAAGTGAAGCTAAAAACTGATTGCGGACATAATGAATACGATCTGGGTCAATATTTTTACCGATTGTATGAGCAAGCTCAACTTCACTAGGTAAATTTAAACAGAAGGCACGAAATTCAGGCTCTAAGGTTTCATCTGTTATGATCGTTTCAATCAGCTTTAGCAAAGCAGAAGGGAGTGTTGCTTTTTCTTGTGTTTTATCTTGAATGCTTTGAATCAAAGCTTGCGTCATTAAATGATTAAGAGATTGCCAGCGATTGATGTGATTGTCATCATGTTGTGCAAGAAAAATAAGTTCTCTTTCATTGAATGGAGTGTGTAGAATGATTGGTGCTGAAAAGTCCCGCAGCAGTGATAAAACGGGTTTTTCACGCAGTCCCTTTAATGTAAACGTTTGGCTTTCCTTGGATAAAAGCATAACATCTGATTGAATATCTGTATCTGCTTCATAGGTGAGGTTTTCTCCGTTAGGTCCTAACAAGCCAAATACGATAGGGATAAGCATGGGCTTTTTTGTATTTTGTTGTGGGGTTGCGGGAATATGTTGCTTTGCATGAATTGTTAAAACACCATCGCTATAATGACTATCGATTTCTACATTGGGTGTTCCTGCCTGTTCATACCATAGCATGAATTGGGAGAAGTCTTGACCAGACACTTCAGCAAAACAGGTAATAAAATCTTCAATTGTACAAGCTTGTCCATCATGACGTTGAAAATAAAGATCAGTGCCTTTACGAAACAGAATAGGACCTAAAATAGTTCGTATCATGCGAACAACTTCAGCACCTTTTTCATAAACAGTTGTGGTGTAAAAATTATTAATTTGGCTATATTGACGAGGACGTACAGGATGCGCAAGAGGTCCTGCGTCTTCTGCAAATTGCGTTGCTTTTAATGCTTTTACATTTTCAATTCTCTGTAGGCTGCGTACATTTTGATCTGATGAAAATTCCTGATCACGATAAACAGTGAATCCTTCTTTTAAACAGAGTTGAAACCAATCGCGACAGGTAACACGATTACCGCTCCAATTATGGAAATATTCATGTGCAATGACACGTTCAACATTTCTATAATCCTGATCGGTTGCTGTTTCAGGATCGACAAGAACATATTTATCATTAAAAACGTTAAGGCCTTTGTTTTCCATTGCTCCCATGTTAAAGTCGGACACAGCAACAATATTGAAAACATCAAGATCATATTCGCGTCCGAAACATTGTTCATCCCAACGCATGGAACGTTTAAGAGCATCCATTGCATAGGTTGCGCGTTCGGTTTTTCCTTTTTCTACATAGATACCAAGCTCGATACGTCGTCCAGATACAGTTGTAAAATGGTCTTCTAACTTATCAAGATCTCCACCTACTAAAGCAAAGAGATAAGATGGTTTGGGATAAGGATCTTCCCAAATGGCAAAATGGCGATTATTCTCTAAAGTTCCTGTTTCCACCAGATTACCATTGGAAAGCAAGATTG
Organism: Bartonella sp. CB10SXKL; assembly: GCF_042195515.1. Classification (NCBI taxonomy): domain Bacteria; kingdom Pseudomonadati; phylum Pseudomonadota; class Alphaproteobacteria; order Hyphomicrobiales; family Bartonellaceae; genus Bartonella; species Bartonella sp. CB10SXKL. Next base: position 138,921 of record NZ_JBHION010000002.1, read on the forward strand.
GGATTGTTTGGGAATCTGCTTCAATTTTCACTCTATAGGTAGAAAGAACATCTGGGCGGTCGTAAAAATAAGTAATACGACGAAAACCTTCCGATTCGCATTGTGAGCAATAAACACCATTTGAAAGGTAAAGCCCCATAAGTTGGCGGTTGCTTTCAGGATTCAGTTCTGTAACCAATTTCAATGTAAAAGGAGCCGTTGGTGGCGTTGTAATTTCTAAACGTGAAGGCGTCACTTTATAAGTGTTTGGGGCTAATATCTCATCATTAATAGAAACGGAAATTAAAGTAAGATCATCACCAGAAAGAACAAGAGGTGTTAATTCTTTTGTATCGTGACGGGATTCAATAGACAATATGGCTGTAACATAGGTTTTTGTCGGTGCCAATTGGAAAGAAAGTTGTGTTTTAGGGATAACGTAAGGGGTTGGTTGGTAGTCTTCCAAACGATAAATAGATGTTATTGGCTGTTTCATAGTTTTTTCCCATTTGTATTTTAAGAGTTAAAGAAGGGTGTGTTAATTTTAGAAGCAAGATAGGATTAAAGAATTACAAAAGGCTGTCGAGGCGATTTTTTACTTCTAAGAAGTCTATCCATGTAAGCTTCTTTTGACTAGGGGTTCTAAGAAGGTAGGCTGGGTGGAAAGTTGGCATAACAGGTATTTTTATATTATCCTCGCTTTCATAGATATGCCATTTCCCTCTTGTTCGGATAATCCCATTTTGAGATCCAGTAAGAAACTGTGCAGCAACACCTCCCAGTGCTATAAGAACACGAGGACGCGCTAAATAAATGTGCCGTTCAATAAAAGGGCGGCACAAGGCAACTTCTCTTTGTGTTGGTGTACGATTTCCTGGTGGACGCCAAGGAATAGTGTTGGCAATGTAAACATTATTTCTTGTTAAGCCAATTGATGCGAGGATTTTATTAAGCAACATCCCGGCTTTTCCCACAAAAGGAATTCCTTGTATATCCTCGTCTCGTCCTGGTGCTTCGCCTATAAGCATCAGGGGGCTTCCTGCTGTTCCATCTGAAAAACAGGTATTTTTTGCTGTCAATTTTAATGAACAGCCATTAAATGCAAGGAGAGCAGATTTTAATTCATCAAGTGTCTTGGCACTTTTTGCACTCTCTATAGCTGTGGATTCATTTTGTATAGTCCTAGAGTTATGCAGCTGATGATGATCTAATTTTACGGTTGGAGATGTTTTGGGAGATGCTTGTTGATTATGAGAAATGTTCACGACAGATATTAATTTTCTCTCTGAACAAGCAGACTGCTTAAAACGATCAATAGGGAAATCCGTCAGAACGGCATCCGCACCACTTTCTTTATAAAAGTTTAAGAGTTCTTCATATGAAATTGAGCACGGCGTTTGATTTAACATTTTACTTTTTCTAATGATCTAGCGATTATAGATCAAACAAAATTATCCTTCAAGTTTTATTAAATGTATTCGCTAGCCATTAATGTATAAGAACGCTGATAGGATTCTCTCTTTTCACAAAAAAGGCAAATCGTAAAATGCGAGTGTTCGCGATTATATACATCTTTAAATGTACAATTTGTTTAAATTGCTCTATTTCAACTTTTAAACAGACTAAACGCATTCATAATAAAAGATTTTTTTACTGAATACAAGTGGTGTTATAATATTTGTTATCATTGTATTATATATTTAATACTTAATTAAAGTTACTTTTGTAGTATTTTATTTATAAAATAAAGTATAAATTTTTTATTATTATATCTTTTAAATAATTTTTATTAAAAAATAAATATATTAATGAATATATAAATATTAATTTGATATGAAAAAAATACTAAGACGTTATAAACTATTTTTACAATGGGTTAAAAGCAATGTGTGGATATATTCTTTTGCTTTTTTTACCGCTGAAATGAGAGGTTCATTTAATGCTAAATGCGCTGCAATAGCGCTTGAGAGAATGCAACCTGTTCCTCGCATTGTTCCTTTTAAACGTGGAGTAGAGATATTTATGACTTCAGTTTTGTCAATGAAGCTATCAATTGCAAGAGGCCCCTCCGCATGTCCCCCTTTTACTAAAATAGAGCGAGCTCCCAATGACAAAAGTTTTTTTGCTTGTTGTATTGCTTGCTTATCATGAGATGCCAATGGACTTTGGCTAAGAAGAGCGAGTTCTTCTCTATTCGGTGTTAAAAGATCAACATGAGGAAGCAGTTTATCGATCATAGTGTCGATGATTGTTTCCGTTATTAGTTTTCCTCCTGATGAAGCGACAAGTACAGGGTCCAAAATAACTGGAACATGGGGATAGTCTTTGAGTACGTTACAGATTGCTGCTATAATTGCTTTTGTCCCCGTCATACCGATTTTTATTGCGCTTATTGGATTTGCTTCTAGGGCAGCACGCATTTGCGCAGCGACGAGGTCTCCACGCATTGGAATGATTTCGACAACGCGATTATCATCTTGTACGTTAACACAAGTAATTGCTAAATTTGCTTTTATTTGAAAATGCGCAGAGGTTTCTATATCACGAACAATACCAGCACCTCCTGTTGGATCAGTGCCCGCAACAATAAGAATGGAAGGTATCAACGCCATGTTTGTGTCACTTTTATCCACTGCTGTACACGCTCTTCAGGTTTTTTATGGAGGATAATATCAGTCACAACAGCAGCACTATTTGCTCCTGCTTTTAAAACACCAACTGCGCGTTCTGGTGTTAAACCACCAATACCCACCAAAGGTAAAGCACCAATCCGCTTTCTCCATTGTTTGATTTTCTCTAATCCTTGCGGCATCCATTTCATTTTTTTTAAGATTGTCGGATAAATAGGACCAAGTGCAATATACTCAGGATTAGCAGAGAGTGCGGTATCCAATTCATGTTCATCATGTGTACTAAGACCAACTTTTATATCACTTTTACGAATTGCGTGAAGATCAGCATTGCTCAGGTCTTCTTGTCCCAGATGAATAAAATTGCACTTTTCATCAATTGCTATTTCCCAATGATCATTAATAATTAATTGTGCTCCCAATTTATTGCATATGTTTTTTGCACGCTTGATATGTTGACGGATTATTTGTTGATTTTCATGTTTCATACGCAATTGTACGAGCTTGATACCAAGAGGAAGCAAACGTTCAATCCAATCAGCGTTATCAACGATGAGGTAAAATGGATCCAGTTTCATGAAAATACTGCTTTTCCAATGATTGGCGTTGAAGGGACTGCTACACTGCGTGCTTCGATCATGCCAGCTTTATATCCCATACGTCCTGCTTGAACAGCTTTAGAAAATGCTTCAGCCATTAAGACAGGATCACCTGCTTTAGCAACTGCGGTATTAAGCAGTACTGCATCATAACCGAGTTCCATCGCAATGGCGGCATGTGATGGGCGTCCAATGCCGGCATCAATAACAAGAGTAGCATCAGGAAGGTAAGCACGGATAGAACGCAATCCATCAGTATTATGAGGTCCTTTGGCAGAACCAATAGGAGCACACCAAGGCATAATAACACGGCAACCAATGTCAAAAAGTTTTTCAGCAACAATGAGATCATCCGTTGTATAGGCAAAAATTTTGAAACCTTCATTGTTTAAAATTTGAGCAGCTTCGATTAAGGAAAAAATATTTGGCTGTAAGGTATCTGAATTACCGATAATTTCGAGTTTAATCCAAGCCGTTTTAAAAAGATCTCTTGCTAATTGGGCTGTGGTTACGGCCTCTTTAACAGTATAACAACCAGCAGTATTAGGAAGCACTGTTACCCCAAGTTCTTGAAGAAATTTCCAAAATTGTCCACCTTGTTTTCCACCTGCAGTTTCACGGCGCAAGGAAACAGTTACAATTTCCGTATTCGATTTATGAATAGCATCACGAAGGATTGCTGGTGAAGGATATTGCGCTGTACCTAATAGAAGACGGGAAGAGAATTGTCGTCCATAAAGATTCAGCATAATTTTAGCCTCCTTGCATTGGGCTTAAAATTTCAATTTTATCTCCTTCATGCAAGACAAATTGGCTTCGTGCATCTATGGGAACAACTTCAGCGTTAACAGCAGTTGCAAGCCAATTTCCTTCATACCCCAATTCTTCAAGCAAGAGACCGAGAGTCATAACTTCTGTTTGGACTGTTTCACCATTAACAAATATTTGCATGTTTTATTCCAATGCCAATTCCATTGCTCGTTTTGCCATTTCTGGAGACAACAGAAAACCATGTCTATAAAATCCATTAATAGAAATAAAGTTACCATCTTTATGCACAGAAGGGAAGTTATTAGGATAACATGGACGAACACCAACGCCAGATTCAATAATTTCTGCTTCAGCAAAAGCAGGATGTAAAGTATAAGCCGCGTTGAGCAGTTCCATCATTGATCTTACAGAGATTGCACCATCAAAGTCACTTTCAATCATCGTTGCACCAATCATAAAAATATTATCTTGTCGAGGTACAATGTAGAGAGGAAACCGTGGATGAAGAAGACGAATTGGACGCGAAATTTTAATATCGGTGCAGCGCACGAGAAGCATTTCACCACGTACGCCCCGTATATTTTTATCTTTTCCTAAACGTGCTATTCCTGTCGCATCAATAACAATATCAAATTTTTTTTCAGCTATTTCTACATCAACAAAACAGGCTCCATTGTTGAGAAGCTTTTCTTTTAAAGCCATAAGTGCTTTGCGAGGATCAATATGGGCTTCATTTTCATAAAAGAGTGCACAGTTAAAACGTTCCGCAAGATCTGGTTCAAGATGATCTATTTCTGTATTATCTACGGTTTTGTGATTATGCGTACGCACAGAAAATCGTTCAAGCTCTCCTCTATCTCGTGTAGGTGCAACCACTAAAGTGCCTTTTTGTATGACAAGGTTGGGGAGCGTTTTACGCCACCATTGTATAGCTTGTACACCAAGATCTTCAACAATTTGTTCTGCACTTTCCCTTTCACAGTAAGGTGCAAGCATTCCTCCTGCATACCAACTAGCACTTCCTATAGGTGAATGAGGGGGGGCCGATACAGTAACAGAAGCACCTTTTTGCTGTAACATAAAGGCAACTGTTAAGCCGCCTACACCTGCACCTTTGATAAGAATGTTCTTCAACTGTTTACTTTCTTTTTTTGAGGAGGAACAGTTTCCATATAAAGGTCACCATTTTTCTGATATTTTTCGGCCATGGCGATCATACCTTCCCCTTTTGTTTTTCTTATTGCAGCTGCCTCACGAATATCATGGGAAATACGCATAGAACAGAATTTTGGTCCACACATGGAACAAAAATGCACTAATTTATGGGCTTCTTTAGGCATTGTCTCATCATGAAAGGCACAGGCTGTTTCTGGATCAAGAGAAAGGTTAAATTGATCGTGCCATCTAAAATCAAATCGTGCACGCGAAAGAGCATTGTCGCGCAATTGTGCTCTAGGCAAACCTTTAGCAAGGTCAGCGGCATGAGCAGCAATTTTATAAGTGATCACACCAGTTTTTACATCATTCCTATCGGGGAGTCCTAGGTGTTCTTTAGGTGTTACATAACACAACATAGCAGTTCCAAACCATCCAATCATAGCGGCACCAATTGCTGATGTAATATGGTCATAACCAGGAGCAATGTCCGTTGTAAGAGGTCCCAAAGTATAAAAAGGCGCCTCATGACAAAGATCTAATTGTTGCTCCATATTTTCTTTAATTTTGTGCATTGGGACATGCCCAGGACCTTCAATCATAACCTGTACATCTTTTTTCCAAGCAATTTTTGTCAATTCTCCCAAAGTTTTAAGCTCTGCAAATTGGGCTTCATCATTGGCATCGGCAATAGAGCCAGGGCGCAATCCATCCCCCAATGAAAGAGAGATATCATATGTTTTTGCAACATCACAAATTTCATCAAAATGTTCATAGAGAAAGCTTTCTTTGTGATGATGGAGACACCATTTTGCCATAATAGAACCGCCTCGTGAAACAATACCTGTTACACGATCAATGGTCATAGGAATAAATGGTAATCTTAATCCTGCATGAATGGTAAAATAATCAACACCTTGCTCTGCTTGCTCAATAAGGGTATCACGGAAAATATCCCATGTTAAGTTTTCGGCAATACCCTGTACTTTTTCGAGTGCTTGATAAAGAGGGACTGTTCCGATGGGCACAGGAGAATTTCGGATAATCCATTCACGAATATTGTGAATATTTCGTCCTGTAGAGAGATCCATAACTGTATCTGCTCCCCAGCGAATGGCCCAAACCATTTTATCAACTTCTTCTTCCATAGATGACGTTACTGCTGAATTACCAATATTGGCATTAATTTTAACACGGAAATTACGCCCAATAATCATGGGTTCGCACTCTGGATGATTAATGTTTTGTGGAATAATGGCGCGTCCACAAGCAATTTCATTGCGAACAAATTCGGCAGTATAAATTTCTGGTATTGATCCAGAAAATGTTTCATTTGATGGTACATTCTGCCGTTCTTTTACTGCTAATCCTTCATTTTCTCGTATAGCCACATATTCCATTTCTTCGGTAATAATGCCTGCGCGTGCGTAAGCCATTTGTGTAATTGCTTTGCCATTTTTTGCTCGTAAAATAGGACGTTTTTGTTTAAAGGCTGGTGTAAGATTTTTATCAGAAGTCAATCCATTATCTTCAGGTTTAACTAATCGTGCAGGATAAGTTTCAGTATCATCCCGCTTAGAGAGCCAAGGTAAGCTAATTGCTGGCAAGCCTTTTGTAATATCAATGATCATATCTTTATCTGTATAGGGGCCAGAAGTATCGTAGACGTTTAAAGGTTTTTCACCACTGCCATCAGTCAGTGAAATTTCACGCAATGGTACGCGCACATCAGAAAAGAGAAGGCTCTGTTGATAAATTTTGCGTGAAGCGGGAAAGGGGCTACAACTGATTGATGGAGTATTTTTCTGCACAAACTTTTTCCTTATAGACACAGAGTTCAAAAATAGGTTGCGATGTTAATGGAGTTACGATGTTAATGGAGATGTATTCAAATTATCAATCACGAGCATCCGGGTGAATAGGAATAATATTGCTTTGTAGCAAAGAAAATCCAATACAGCTCAAGAAAAGTTATTTTGAAAATTGATACAATATCTATTCTAATATTTGCATGCCTCCTCCCACTTGAAGTATTTTTGTTAATACGAATATGGTTGGCTTAAATATCTATATTGTCAATCATAAAAATATATTTTAAACGATTTTGGTGTGTTTTTAAGAGTGTAAGAAGTGATAAACTATGATATTGAAGCTTTTATAAACCAGAATAAAGTTAAAAACGGATTATCAGGGAAAAAGTAGATAGTTTATGGCTCTGATTGAGATTTTTTTCATATTAAAATAATAACTCAGAATACCATAAGATTCTCTCATCATACATCTTTTCATATAAAATCACTTCCTTGCACGTCATAAGTGGGGGCGTATGGGGCAAAACACTTGAAGAAAGGAAGCCCAATGTCATTTAATGAATATTCTAAGATGTGAGGACTGTCAAAACGTGGGGGACAGTAAAATGTATAATGGGTTCCAGCTTGTATCTTCAAAAGCTTAACGCTGATGATCTATAATGGCTTACTATTTTATTATTGACGTGCGCTGTCGTAAAATAAAAGGAGTATATTTTGAGCAATATTTCTTTAAAAAGTGCGTAATATGCAATATCATTATATTTTGTTTGGAGCATTCTATTCTTCATGAGGGGGATGTTCCCATTAAGAATGCGATAAACAAAAGCGTAAAACAATACCTAATCTTTATTATTAAAAATAATATTGTTTTGAATGTTTTGAAAATCGTAAGCTGAATTAAAAAATGATGATGAAAATGAACAAAGGCTTTTTATCTTGAAATTTCATCAACAATTTTAAATAGTTGGAAGAGAGAGGAAAGCAAAAGGATGTATCTCAGCACAAAAGTATACGTAAATTCATTAATTAGTTTGCAATAGAAATGCGTGCAAAGCGCTGTGTTTTAGCTTAAGACGAGGTGAAAATTCATTTTCTGAGACATAAAGCTCTTTGTTTTCAAGGTAAAGTTATTCAAGTGTCATGTGATATCGTGCAACAATATTACAGATAAGAAATCACTAATTATATACAAAAAGCTTTCTAATTATAATGAAGTGCTCTTATTATTATAATACAACAAGAGAAAAATTGAGAAAATTTGCGTCAAAAAAAATTTTAAACACTAAAATAGGTAATAATTAAAATAAACACAAACAAAGAATTATTATAATGATGATTAATAAAGCCGAAAACCAATTTTTGAATAAGTAGGGAATTATGAGGAAGAGTAACCAAATTCCCACCAATATTACTATTATTAACAGTATTATAAATGGTAGCCATATAAAAGCTGCAGCTATACAGCCAGTGATGATTGGTGCACCCCAAAGATAGACAAATGTGTTGACAAGAGATTCATAAATAAATTCATTAGTGAATTATTTATCTGCAGTATCATAGCATTCTATAATCGCTTTGCATTACCCCACTCACATCATAAAACTCGTTATGCACCTTATGAAGGATATAAAAACAGCTTATCTTTTAAATCTTGTTAAAAAGATCATATTTAAGTAGTGCAATTATACTAAATAATGAGGTAAATGCTGGAAGGAATAGAAAAGGACACCTAAACTATTCTTTTTTCAATTCTACTGTAACGATTTTAAGCATCCCCCCAATGAAAAGATTGTAAACAAAAATCCTAATATACTGCATACGATAAGATCTCCAAAACTCATATTCCCATCTTTCTTTTTGAGTGTTGGTTTTGTTGATTCATCAATACGTATTATATTTTGTAGAATAGATCACATTTTATTCATGTATTGTAAGGTTATATATTAGCGTTATGTATGTAAAAAGTCTGGAATTTCTGAGTTTTTTATTACCTAAAGAAAATGTTTCTGACATTAGAAAATATAGCAATAACTTCAAAAACAGTAAAAATAACCCCATCGAGAGCTGGTAAAGGGTGTAGCTAATAAATGATGTATATTTTAAAGGGAAGATAGAAGTTCAAGGTGCAGAGAACACTGAAAATAAAGTCGGTAATGAGTGGAGAGGATATTTTATTTGGAAAAGACAAGCCATGGATAGTCCAATTGTCTGGCTACTTATGCAAGATTTTGTAAGGTGTTTTCTTTGATAGTTAAGGGTATAGCAAGTGTTAAATCGATGGAGCGTATTTTTTGTTTGGATTGATGAAGCAGATGAGTTAGAAAAACAGTTTAGAGAATGCTTTTTGATATTGCCATGAATTAAGAAGAACACCAATAATTGCAAGATGTTGTTTAGAATGATTTATTGTTCTTGCAAAAAAGATATACATATAATAATATATAGAGGCAGATGTGCTAAGTGTGGGAGGGGAAAAGTTGGTTATGGGGCGTTTAAAAAACAAGGATATTGTTCATAAAAATTGGGGGAGGGCGCTAGGTTATGCTTTTTAATTTTTTCCGGATCGGATACAACCTTCAAATTTTGTGAAGGTGTGTAGTGTTTCTTTAGTATTTCAAAGTATTTCTTTTCAGTTCAATGAAAGCGTGAGGAAATAGCCATATTGAATATATTCTCTATGATGTATTTAGATTGAACAAAAGCTTGTTCAAAAAAACATTGGTGATAATCCTGTAACACAATTTCAGGAATAAATTGAATAAAATAGAACAAAGTATCTGCATGTGAATAAAAACATAATGAAGCATGCAAAAAATTTGAAGCTAATTTTAAAATTTTAATACAAATGATAGCTAAAAGATAGAATTTCTTTGTTTAAAATATATGGTATAAAATATCGACGAGATAGATTTAAACTATTGAAAAAATAAAAAAAGATAATGTTTAAGTCAGAAACTTTCTATGTGGGTGATAAGTTATTACATTCAGTAATGGTTATATGAAATCCATAATAAGAAAAATTTTGAACAGTATTTATAAATTTTGCAACAAGATGCAAGATTTGAGAAATAATTATATAACAACAGCAAAGCAACAAAACAAGATACTGAGTAACCTCAAATGAGGTGGTTACATTACACATTAGAAGGGAAAGCATTAATACTAATGTTATGAAAAGCGTCTGGTGAATTTAGGTTATAAAATTGGAAGGAGTGAAGAGAGATAAAATGCGTAAATACGGATGGTACAGTGGTTATGATGTACCAATCAACAGCGGCCGCACATTTTAGTGCACAGAACGAGAAATTGTTAGAAAAACTATGAAAATAATGGGGGATTTAAAATGTCTAATATTTATGATTGGTCTCTAAAGGCTGATGAAAATGCTTATTCAGATAGTATCATTAATTGGGCAGAAGGTCAGCCGCCTAGTTCTGTTAATGATAGTGCACGGGCGATGATGCAGCGCGTACGTGAATATCTTGCAGATAATGGAGGATCTATTAATTCAAGCTTTACAGTAAATGTGGATGATAAAACAACATTAATTACTTTAAAGACAGTTTCGCCTATAAAGAAATACAACAATGATATCGTCATACGTTTTAAAGCTTGTGGTGTAAATATTGGCGCGACAACCATAACTGTTAATAATATAGGAGAAAAGCTTATCTATAAAGCCACTGATGTGGGGGTTATACCATTAGAAGGTGGAGAATTTCAAACAGATGGCATTTATGAAATGGTATACAATAATGGTGTTTTAATAAAAGAGCATGAGGGTTGGTATTTATTAAATCCTACACCACCAAAGATAGAAAGTTTTCCCGCTGGATTCATTGCAACATTTGCTATGCAAAATGTGCCAAATGGTTGGCTTTTATGTGATGGTAAGGCCTATAAGCGTGAAGATTATCCGCTGTTATTCAATGCAATAGGTGATAAATGGGGAAAAGACAGCAATAAAACTTTTAAAGTTCCTGATTTTAGAGGCATGTTTTTACGCGGCTTTGATAATGGTCGGGGTTTAGATGGTGGTAGAAAGTTTGCGGATGAACAACAAGATAGCATAAAATCGCATACGCATATTGGAAGCATTGAAAACGCAGGCGAGCATGCACACAATTTTGAGTATCAAGGGGTAGGCTGGCCCGTTGGTGATATTGGGAGACTCCCGAATCATTATACTTATAATACGACCCTGAAAGGGAGAACAGCTTCTGCTGGTGCACATACACACAAGGTAACTCTTTCCCATACGGGTGAGGCAGAAACGCGCCCTGTTAATACAACCGTTGTCTATGCTATAAAATCATGAGTATGGTCGGGTCCATAAATAATCTATAGACCTTGATAATTTTGTTAACGCGGAGCAATTCCGCGTTATTTTCTATGCATATGAAGAGGAAATCTATATTGTTAATAGGATACTTGAGAGAGTCAAAAAACAATTTAAAAATGATTAAAAGAAAGAGTTAAGGATATAATTTATTTTATAATTGTATGATAACATAGGGAAAATATGTAAAAATCATTTAAACTGTACCGTGAAGTGATCTAGAGATACATTTTTTCATAAGGTGTTTTGATAGGGGGTAAGGTGATAAAATTATTCAACCTGAGGCATAAATAAAGTACAATATTTTAACGTTTTTTTGTGCAAAAACAGCATACCCCCGTATGAGTTAATTCATCTTATAAAGATATCTCTCACCTTGTTGTCGATTTCATTTCTTTGCATTGCCATGGTGGAGGCTTTATCTGTAAATGATAGTACTCCTTGAGTGGAATCATCATTATGCTTGTGAAGCAGAAGACAAACGCTATTTCTATACTCTCTCCTCATCCCTATATTTCGCATTGTTTTTGCATTAGGGGGCTTACAAGAAGCGTTATTGAGTTTATTTTAAAGTTTTTATTCAATAGGTTAATTCTTTGTGATATGCCAATAAACAATTTTTTAATAGAAAGAGAAAAGTAAAAAATATTAGTATAAATTAATATTTATTTATAAAAAAAGTTAAAGTATATGTGTTATAAAGAAGATATTACTATTAAAGCTACAAACAAATCTTTTGTGGAGGGGAGAAAAGTACTTGATTTCTATATGGTCCTTAGAAGATATAAATAATACACCCGTTATTATAACAAAGGCATTTGTACGCATTTCTTGAATCATTTTTATAAAGATAAAAGTGATAGAAAGAGTAGGAAAACGCATATTTATGTTGTATAAATTCGTATTATCTAACAGTTTGATAGCAAAACAAAACTTCACATGTTTTTAGTTACGTAAAATCTTGAAAGATTTTAAACTGGTAGTTTTTTCAAAAAATATCTTTAGGGTGCTTGGTCTTCTTTTTTAATGATAGATGACAAAAAGGAGTTCATATAAAAATAAAAAAGATTCTTGAATATTTGCGTGTTTTATTTTGCTATGGACTTTAGTTTTTAGATTGAAGCCGACAGCTTAGAGATCTAATTTCATAGGAGGATGCCGTTTGAGGGAGTATAAAAGGGATATCTTCTTTAGGTAATTCAGAAACGTTTAAAGAACAATGATAAACATTGCGGAGATTTTGTGTTGTCAAAACATTAGTTGCATTTCCTTCGCAATAAATCTCACCTTCCTTGAGCAAGATCATGTTATCTGCATAATGTGCCGCGAGATTGAGGTCATGAAGAACAGCAAGAACGCCGCCACCAGAATAGGAAAATTGTTTAGCAATATCCATAACGATGATTTGATGTTGAATATCGAGGCTAGCAATAGGTTCATCTAATATCATCCAGCGAGGAATCCCATTATGAACAGGTTTCCAGACTTGGCAAAGTACACGGGCAAGTTGTACTCTAGCTTGTTCTCCGCCTGATAATTGGTGATAATACAGGTTGCCATAATCAGAAAGGTCAACGCACTCTAAAGCTTTCTGGATAAGATTTTGCAATTCGGCTGTGGCAAAGGTAAATTGGTTTACAGAAAGACCAAGTCCTACAACTTCATGGACTAAGAATGGAAATACGAGCGTTGTTGATTGTGGTAGTACAGCGCGCATTTTTGCCATTACATGAGTTTTTGTTTGGCATACATTATAACCATTTAAGGTTATTTTTCCACTGTAAGGAATTTCACCACTCAGAGCTTTGATAAAAGTACTTTTTCCTGATCCATTAGGACCAATAATAATGGTAAAAGCGCCACTTTTAGCTTGAAGATTAATGTGTTTAAGAATCTTCTTCTTTCCGCGCTGAACACAAATATTTGTCGCTTCAATCATGAAAAGTCTGTTCCTCGTTTGCATATAAGGATCCATAGAAAGAAAGGTGCACCAAAAAGTGCTGTTACAATCCCAATCGGCAATTCTGCGGGGGCAACAATTAAGCGTGCAAACATATCAGCAAAAATAAGTAATGCTGCTCCCAGGAGAGCAGAGCAAGGAATGAGATAGCGATGATCAGGACCTATGAGCTGACGTAAAATATGAGGAACAATAATACCAATAAAACCAATACCACCACTGACAGCAACAGCACTACCACACATAAGAGCAACAAGGGGAATAGCAATATTTTTGACGCGTTGAATATGGAAACCAATATGGCCAGCAACAGCTTCTCCAAGAGCAAGGGCATTAAGTGCTCGTGATAAAAAGGGAGAGAAAAGAAGACCAATAACGATAAAAGGAAGAACGAGCCATACTTTTAACCATGTAGCGCCCGCAAGAGAGCCAAGACTCCAAAAAGTGATATCGCGCAGTTGTTGGTCATTTGCGACAAAAATCAATGTTCCGACAACTGCACTGCTTAATGCACCAAGAGCAATACCAGCAAGCAGCATGGTTGCAATAGAGGTAAAGCTATTATGCGTTGCTATTATGTAGAGAATAATCGTTGATAAAAGTCCACCAAAAAAAGCACCTATGATAACTTTATAAGGCTCTAGAAAAGGTGCAAATGAAACAGGAAAAGCAATGCCGACAACAATTGCTAAGACTGCTCCAAGTCCAGCACCTGCTGATACACCTACAATTCCGGGATCTGCAAGAGGATTACGAAAAAGCCCTTGCATAAGAACACCGGAGACAGCTAAAGCTGCTCCAATCAATAATCCCAAGATAACACGGGGAAGCCTTATGTCTATGAGCACGAGGTAATCACGCGTTTTACTACTTACCGAAAAATCTTGTGTAAGCATCACATGGAGGAGATCAACGAAAGAAACTTTTGCAGCACCATTCAAGAGCCCACCAAAAATACTGAAGATAAGGAAGATTATTAAGCTTAATAATAAAATCTTCCCCTGCTTTGAACGGCTTATTTTTTTACCTTCTTTTGCTTCAGGTAAATGCATCATGGATGTACCGTCTACCATTTTTATCAGCTCTTACCGTTTTGATTTGCACCATAAAGTATCTCAATAAGCTCTCTTGATGCGTCTGCAGTGCGTGGACCAAATCCCAAAAAATACATGGCATCCATCTGTTTTATGGCATGATTTTTTGCTGCAGTTGTTGCTTGAACTGCCGGTATGGCTAAAATCTTATCAATGCTGGTTGATCTTGCACCATGTTTTACAAGCAAAATAACATCGGGATCTGATTTCAATAATGCTTCGCCGTTGAGAAGTTTATATCCTTTATAATCGGTGATAGCATTGATAGCGCCTGAAAGTTTTATCATACTATCAGCTGCAGTACCTGTTCCAGATGCCATGACGCGTCCATTTTGCACAGAGAAAACAAAAAGAACACGCTTTGGTCTTGTTACTTTCGCCAAAAGCGCATCGTTGTCTAAAAAATTACGCTTCAATTTCTCAATTAACGCAGCCGCTTGCACTTCCCGATGAATGGCTTGACCAACGAGGCGAATCTTTTCTATCACATTTTCACGGGAGTAGTCTTCTGGTATAATCACCAGAGGTATCGATGTTTTTTTGAGAATATCAATTGTTGAAGCGGGACCGCTTCCTTCAACAAGCAATATACCCTCTGGAGCAAGAGATAAAACACCCTCAGGTGAAAGAGCACGCATATATCCAAGCACAGGAAGCTTGAGCGCTTCTTGTGGGTAGACACTTGTACTATCACGGGCGACAAGTTGATCTTGGGCTCCTAATGCATAGACAATTTCTGTAAGTGCTCCGCCGATAGAAACAATTCGAGCATTTTCAGGAAAACGCGTTGCAGGTTCAGCAATTACTTGTTTAGAAAAACAAGTAAGAGAGAGCAGTAAACACATAAGAAAAAGGTTTGATAACCTATGTAAAAGAGATATGAACATGTCCAACCTTACCTTATCTTAGTTACTGCTGTTTTCTTGGCATGATGGCAAACTATTCAATAAAGAGCGCCAATCGTCACGTTCTTTTTGTCCCTCCTTGCGTACGCCAAAGAATTGAATAACCATCTCATCAGCTTTATCGAAAACTTCAAGTGAGCTGACATACCCATCAATCGTAGGCTTGCGAACACGCCATACCTTATAAAATCCAGAAACGAGTAAATGGAGGTGAAATTTCTGATCGAGAACATTAAGCCAAGGTCCCATTTGCTTAATGTTCTTTACTTGCCCAGTGAAAATTTGAATACATCCTTTATTACCAACAAAACACATAATTGGTAACTCTTGTTGTGCAACTTGTCTGAGCATCATTTCAACAGCTTCTATTTTTAACTCATCGGCAAACTCATTTCCGACATGTTTTACAGCATCATGTCGATTAATTTTCAGTTCAGAAATAATCTCATGAAGTTGATGCACATCAGTCATCTGGCGCCAACGATCTCGGAACTTTTCAACATCCAGCTTTGTCGTATCACATTGTACTGGAGTAAGAACGGGAGAAATATCAAGTACAGGTGATTGATCGTCATGAAGCAACTTTTCAACAAGTGCAGCCCATTCATCCATATTTGTTGCGTCTTTAGAATAGAGTTTGAAAATGGCAATGCCATATTGATCAAAGAATTGCAAACTTTTCATAGGTGTTCCGAGAATAATCACATCATGCTCGAAACCAAACTTCCATTTTTTTGAAAAAACACGCAAGTCAATTTCACCGAGTGTTATCGGGATATGCTGGCTTTGAACAATTTTCTCAAAACATCCTGTTATTTCATGGACAGCATTATCATTCCGTGTCAATGCCATAACTGTGCCAAGTTTAGGAGCATTTTCCAAGAGAGTAGCGACATCAGCGCGTAGTTTTTTTGCTTTTCCAATTGTACAATAAGCCGCAATGAGTTCTGCTTCGGATATACCAATAGAGTCCGCGAAATCGCGGTTACGCATCTCTTTTTTTTCTTCACGCAAGCGAATAATCATTTCGGCTGTGTATGACATGGGCTTATCCTTATGTTACCTGTTTGAGGGTTAATTGTTTAATTTTTCAACTCAAAGACAGTAAGTCGAACCACTATCAACTAATGGTTCAACCTACTACCAAATAAGCCCTTTTTTTATTAACAGTAGAACAATAAAAACCGATAAATTACAAAAAGCTAAAGCTTAAACCTCAAAATCTGTTGTTTAGAGAACAAGAAGAACAGAAACACAATAACTTATTCTTTATCGATCTAACCTTTTTAATTGATCTAATGGTTAACAAAAGTAACTAAAATTTTTGCACGAACGAAACTTTAAAGTTGCGACCAGGCTGAGTATAATAATCCTTCGGCGTTGAGCTTTCACCGGAAGGAAGATCTGATACATTCCAATATTTTTGATTGAACAGATTATAAACACCAGCCCTTATAACAGGACCCTTTTCACCAAATGGCTTCAACCAACCTGACACATCAATAATATTATAACCTGGAATTTTTTGATAGTCCGATTCCTTAGCAACTTTATCGCGTTTGGCAGATGAGGTAAGAACAACGTCTGCTCCCCAGATTTCTTTTGCATATCCGATCCCAACAATCGCTTTTAAAGCTGGAATTGAGTTAAGATATTCATCTTTATCAAGATCTTTTCCTTGCGAATAGGCAAGAGCAAAATTGCTATGGAATCCACCATTAAGAGCCAAATGTATTTTGGCTTCAGCACCATAAATACGCACATTCGCACGATTTATGTAATGGCGACGCGCAAATTTGAATTCCTCTGATGGCCCTTTATCTATAGTATCTATGAAGTCCTTGTATTGATTAAAAAAGGCACTGACTGAACCGCCGAAATTTCCATTTCCATACCTTATACCAACATCATATCCATTGCTTGTTTCTGCTTTAAGATCAGGGTTTCCCTTCACATAATAAGCAGAGGGTTTTATATAAGAGACATAAAGTTCTGGAATACGTGGTGCACGAAAAGCTTGCGCCCATTGAGCATAAAGTGTTACTTGATTACGAACATCCAGCTCCATACGTAATTTGGGAGAAAAACGTGAACCATTTCTTTCTGGAGGAAATTTGTCAGAAATCAGAGCTTTCTCATAAGAGGACGTTTTTTGAGGGATATATTTAAACCAATCATAACGAACTCCAGGTGTTATACGGAAATGGTTATCAGCAAAGCCAATTTCATCTTCGAAAACAAAACCCAAATTATAGCCATTCGCATCTGGTGAATCTGACCGATTAGCGGGTACAAAGAGACAGCCCCGTGCATTTTCCGCCAAATGACAATTATCTTTCCCTAACAAATAATGATGAAATTTAGATGATAAAACATTAGTGGCAATCTTTAACGTATGATCTACAGTGCCAATATGAACTTTCTTGAGAGCATCAGCATTGAAACCATAATTGGTATTACGTAAAAAATTATCTCTCAAAAAATCCCCTTTGGGGGCCCTAACACGAAATCCGGTCAGAATATGACGATTTGACTGTCTTTGCCAATAAATCTGCCCACGAAATGCATCAAAAAGTGCTTCTTCATTGCCGTTATAGTCATAAGAAAGAGAAAGGCGTTCACGAAGTTTGTCGTCCTTATCATAAACGGAACCTGGAGCATATCTTTTAGACGCATCCAATGAATGTGTATCAATGGTGTGACCAAAACGCTCGGCGGTAAAACCAAGTCGGTGATTATCATCAAGGTATTGGTGAATTTTAAAGAGCAAATTATTTTGATCAAAATGAGCAGGGTTTTTACGTGTGCGCTCTCCATAGCCCTCTAAGGTTCCCATATTTTTGCGCTCATGACCTTCTGCATAAGAACCTTGGAAAAGCAAAAACGTTTGTTGAGCACGCATTGCAACAGCTTGATCTACGTGCCAACTATTATCAACAGAATGATAACCACCTTTTATAAGACCACCCCAATTTTTTTCTTCTGTGATAAGATCTTCAGGATCAAGGGTACGCAAAGCAACAATTCCTCCTAGCGCACCAGATCCATAAAGGCTAGAATCCGATCCTTGAATAATATCAAGTGTGGAAAGTGCACCAAAATCAAACGTTGTGTTACCACTATTTCCGCGGAATATATCGTCCAACCATGGAAGAACGATACCATCCATTGTTGTAAGAATACGGCTTGCCTCTAAACCACGAATGACAAAACTGTTATTCCCTGGGTTATAGGATACGGATGGATCAAGGCGATTAATATCATAGGCATCAGTTATTTGTTTTTCACGAATATCTTTCGCGGTTTTTCGACTCGTCAAAATAGTGACCGAATCCAAGGCCGTCCCTATTTTTTTCTCTTCAATAACAATTGGTTTGAGTTCAGTGACAGAAGCTCCATCATTACTTCGTGCGAAAACAAATGAAGGTATACAGACCGATAATGCACTTAAAATCACACAGCTTTTATAGATATTTTTTCGTCTTATTTGCATAACACATCACAACCCTTTTAACGTCCCCTCTCTGTTTTGAAATTTTATTTACATACAAAAAGGCTGGACCCGCTGATTAAAACTTGCCAGCCAAGTAGAAATGATTTTGAAAACAACACAAAATCACTGGAAAACCATATTAAACATGACAAAATCAGTCAAGAAAAAAGTTGCAATTTCAAAATAGCCTGTTTTAATGAGATTGAACACCAATATTAAGCTTAAAATAGTGGCAGAAAAAACGATGAATTTTGCAAATACGAAGCAATTATTAACTCTTTGGATTGGTGCATTTGTTGGAGCTTTCTTTTTGCATGTATTATTGGGAGCGCAGTTTTATTTTCAAAGTATTGGTGTAAGTAATGGCTTGCTCTCGTCGGAGATTATGCTGACTTTTGCGCAAGAAACTGTATATCCGGATGTTGATACAGACTTGCCAGATATTCATACAGAGTCGGATATTAATACAGAGCCAGAAGTATTACAGTCTGATCTCCTAGAGCAGGAGTTAGAAGGATTGCAATCCGTGGATGAAGTTCAATCGCAAGAACCTCAGCATATAGTAAAACAGGATGACTTAAAGTCTTTAGAAGACCCCCTTCCTCAAAAAGTGGAGCATAAAGCGTTTATCAAAAAAACAATACCGATGCCAAAGGCTGTAGTAAAGCGCTCCAATACAAAGGCGGTACGTTCTTCTTCCACCAATAAGGGCGGTGGTACAGCAGGGACTGAAGATATGTTGTTAATGGAGTGGTTAGCAAAGGTACAGTCACAATTAGAAAGGCAAAAAAATTATATTGTGGGACAGCGTACCAGTCATACAAAAGGAACGGTGAAGTTAGAATTTATGGTACATGAGCAGGGGAGTATTTTTTCTAGTCGTGTAGCAGTCTCTGCTGGTGATCCGGAACTTGATCGATTAGCGATGGCGGCACTTCAACGCATTGGTTCTTTTCCACCACCACCACCATCAAAAGTGAATAAAACAATCAGAGTATCCCTAATATTTAGCTGATTTCTTATGCGGGGCGATTTTCTTATAATATATTGATTTATAATGATTGTTTATAATTTTAATGAAAGTTAAAATATAGTTTGTTCTAATTTTTTTGACGTTGAATTAATCAAAACCATTCGCTTACTTATGATATAAGTTGAGGGGGGAGCATGAATAAAAACTTCTAAAAAGCAGCGAATATACTTCTTATGAATGCTCTAAATGAAAGGGTTGTTGCAACATTGGGAGTTATGGGATGATAGAGCTATAGCTTTTATTAAGTAATTAAGTAAAGGTTAATCGTATCTAATCGATTTTTATACCGTTCGTGAGAGGATTTTCGTAAGTACTTTCCAGATACACCGTTGTGAAATAGACTTAGAAACATTAAAATAAAACAAGAATATCAATAAGAAAAACATACTATTTTGGGATGCTCTGTTTTTGTGTGAAGGATGTGAACTTATATGTAAAAATGAGAAAAACAAAAAGCAAAGCTTCATCTTCATCATTAAAAGATATTGACATATTTAAAAGTCGTAAAACCGAATGAAAGGGAAGGGGCAGAAGAAAATTGTTTGTCTTTAAGGCTTTCTAACTCAATGAGTCTGTCTTTCTGTTATCAGAGATAATCCAAACGATATATATAACAACCTACTCTCTATTTGGTATAGAAATGTTATAAGCAGAAAAAAATAGTTTTAAAATATGCTGTTTCACAAGATTTGAATATTGACTAATAAGCAACAGTAAAAGGATGAGCTATTTGTTTCACTCTTCTCTTATATTTGTAATCTCTATGATATTGTCGTTTATGTTGAGAAGAAATGAACTATTTGTACGACATGTTGATTTATAATGATAAGTCATCATTTTGTATTTAGAATAAAAGACCCGAATAGCGCAGGGTTTTCTTATTTTGAATTTATTGATACTGAATCAATTAAAATTACTTGCTTATACATCATAAGAAGGCTGGTATGTGGGTACTATTTAAAAAGGAATAAAAACACTTCTTATGAATGCTTTCAAATGCTATTTGGGAAGTTAAGGCATATTATTTCCGTCGACCAGAAAGCAGGTCGGTTTTTATATCTATTTTCCCAGTGAGTCTTGCTTTGTAGACACCATAATTTTCCATGACACGCATCACGTAATTACGTGTTTCTGTATAAGGAATACGTTCAATCCAATCAATGACGTTATCGAGAGATTGTCCTCGAGGATCGCCATAACGTTTTATCCATTCATTGACTCGACGGGGACCCGCATTATAGCCAATAAGAGTTAGTATATAGGATCCATTAAAACGTTCTAATTGTTCATTGAGAAAATGGGCACCTAATGTTGCATTATAATGAGCATCACTGCTAAATTTTTTAGGAGACCATGCGATTGAGTATTTTTTTGCCAGTGCTTTTGCTGTTGTAGGAAGCAATTGGAGTATACCTTGTGCACCTGCTTTTGATATGGCTGTTGGATTAAATTCGCTTTCTTGGCGTGCAATGGCATAGATAAGCGATTTTTCTTCTACAGAAATATTAGCAGAAGCTGGTATAGCTCCCAGAGGATGAGAGAGTGCACCAACATTTTTTCCCTGAAAAGCAGCCATTTTTCCAATTTTGAGGCTGGTATAATAGTCTCCATTTTTTTCTGCCATAACAGCCAGAAGAGCTAATTCACCGGGGCTTTCTATTCTTTTTCCGAGCTCTCTATAAAAAATTTTAGCAAAATCAGCATAGCCGGCTGCTTCAAGACGTTGAATTGCTTTGATCGCTTTTCGTGCACTAAAATGTTGTCGCTCAGCGGTTGTTGGTTTGGGAAAGAAAACTTTAAGCTTTTGTTGGTTGAGTCGTGCAGCGGCTAATTGACCATAGTAAGTTGCACCAAAATGAGCTGCACGATGAAAGTATTGCTGGGCATTTTGATGTTCTTTTAGCGCTTCTGCTGTTCGTCCCATCCAGTAATATCCACGTGATGCATAAAAAGGTAAAGAAGAGAGTTGAGGAATACGTGAAAAATGCTGCATTGCTAATTTAGGGTTATGAAGAAACCGTAGTGCATACCATCCTGCATGAAACTCAGCATCGACGGCTAATGCAGATGTTATACCAGTGTGCGTTGCAACGAGTTGATAAGCAATTTTTGGTTTGTTTAAATCGAGCATTTCACGAGAAAGGGCGCGTTGTTCTTTCCACAATGAATGAGGGTTCATAAGGCGAAATGCATCGTTTGATGTTTTCATCATGAGTGTTGCGGCTGCATCATATTGCTCTGTTCGTCGAAGATGGCGTATTCGAGCAAACTGAAAAAGAGGATCTTTTTGCCATGATCTCTCTACAGCTTTTAATTTTTGTGTAGCTCTAGGATCATTTTTTTCAACGGCCACAAAAGCATTAAAAAGAGATTGAGCATGGGCTAATTTTGCAACGCGTGCTGCTGAATCAAAACGATGTGCATACAGCATAAACTGCATGCGTTTCAAATGATCAATAGGTTTTAATGCAGCGCTTGCATTTTTAAGAACAAATACTTCTTCTTTTGCACTGAGCTGTGTTTTATGCCACCATGGTGCAATAATGTGTTGAGCACGAGTGGTTTGTCTGGTTTCGATAAGTGCTTTAGCGAAGAGAGCCATCCCTTGTGCTGTTTGGGGCGGGTGATGAGAAAATTTTTGGATGATTGCGCGTGTAACGTTGGTTTCGTTAAGAAAAGCACGTTCAGCATTGCGTTGCATCGTTTCTATACCTGGCCATCCTTTTAGCATGTTGATTGCATTAAATATTTCAGAACTTGGTATATTCGCTTGGTTTGATACCCCCAGCGCCCATGTCAAAATATGACGATCAAGGCTATGTTTTTCCATTGAATTACGAAGATTTATTGTTTTTGCAATATTGTTGTTTGCTAGTGCATCTAGCCCAGCTTTCAGTTGCTGAAGTGTAGCAGTATTGTGTGATGTCGTGTGTATCTGTTGAAGAGGCTCTTGAGCTTCTTTTGTGGTAAAGGGAGTAGGGCGAACCAAAGGGATTGGCGCTTTCCCTTGCAAAAGGGGTGTTTGCGCGTATGCACTTGAAAATAAAATTCTTATTGCCAGTATAAGTGCAGTAAAGGTTGATACGAAAAGAGAGGTGGAGAATACACGCATAGAGAAAAGACCTTGAGACCTTGCTTTTTGTAAAAACTTAAGGATTTATAGAACACAAGCGTGAAAAACGCGTTAATATAGACGGCTTATTTTAAAGAACTGTTCAACATTTAAGGAGGGGCATTTTCATCTTATGAGGGCTTTTTTTGAAATTCATCTTGCTTCAATGATAGAGCAAGATTATGCTCTATTTAAAATTTATAAAAGGCGATTATAAAAAAATAAAAGCAAACATTATAGGGAGTTTATCATGCTCAAGGGAGCTATAACTGCGCTTATCACACCGTTTGATAACAAGGGCGCAATTGATGAGAAGGCGTTTTGTGATTTTGTTGAATGGCAGATCACACAAGGGATTAACGGTGTAAGCCCTGTTGGGACAACAGGTGAATCAGCAACGTTAAGTCATGAAGAACATAAGCGGATTATAGAATTGTGTGTTGAGCAGGTTGCAAAGCGTGTTCCTGTTGTTGCTGGAGCGGGATCAAATAGCACAAGCGAGGCTGTAGAGCTTGCACAATACGCGCAAAAAGCTGGTGCAGATGCAGTTTTGGTTGTCACTCCCTATTATAATAAACCAAATCAATCTGGTTTATACAAGCATTTTTCTTCCATTGCCAAAGCTGTTTCTATTCCGATTATAATTTATAATATTCCTGGTCGTTCTATTATCGATATGGCTGTAGAAACGATGAAAGACCTTTATCAAGATTTTAACAATATCATTGGTGTTAAGGATGCAACGAGCAGAATTGAGCGCGTTAGTGAACAAAGTGAAAAGTGTGGAAAAGATTTTGTGCAGCTTTCCGGTGATGATTGTACGGCGTTAGGTTTTAATGCACATGGAGGTATGGGGTGTATTTCAGTTTCCTCCAATGTTGCTCCGAAGCTTTGTGCAGAACTTCAAGCAGCTTGTTTTCGTGGTGATTATAAAACAGCACGAGAATTAAATGATCGCTTGATGCCTCTTAATCGTGCTGTGTTTATTGAACCTAGTCCAGCAGGTATTAAATATGCTGCTGCAAAATTAGGATTTTGTGGTGATACTGTGCGTTCTCCTATTGTTCCATTAACAGAAAGAACAAAGAAGATTATTGATGCAGCCCTCAGTCATGCTGGTCTTTTAAAAGCATAAAATGATATTGACAAAGCCATGAATAAAAAAAAGAACGCGCCCGTACGGAAAATAATTGCTGACAATCGTAAAGCACGTTTTAATTTTGAAATCCTTAATAATCTCGAGGCTGGTCTTGTCCTTCAGGGAGCGGAAGTGAAGTCCTTACGTTCTAACCATGCCAATATTGCTGAAAGCTATGCGAGTTTTGAGAATGGGGAATTATGGTTAGTAAACAGCTATATTCCTGAATATACGCAGGCTAATCGTTTTAATCATGAACCACGACGTTTGCGCAAATTATTACTTTCAAAACGTGAGATGGCACGTTTTTTTAATGCAACGTCTCGTGAAGGAATGACGCTTGTTCCTCTCAAACTTTATTTTAATGAACGAGGGCGCGTTAAGTTGGAGATCGCTCTAGCGCGGGGGAAAAAGCTTCATGATAAGCGCGAAACGGAAAAAAAACGTGATTGGGGACGTGAAAAAGCAAGACTTTTAAAAAGATATGGATGATGGATGCAATTTCGATATTCTTTATTTATAGCACTTTTTAAAACAGTTTTAGTATTGATCTAAGTATGTTTTTGCTGCTTGAAAGATTTGGTGAAACATGGCGTCTGTCAAGCGCCCAGTATTTGTATTATAACGAGAACAGTGATAGCTCGAAAAGATGCGTAATCTGCCGATGTTATTGATTTCACCATGTCCAAAAGGGTGAGATAAAACTTTTGCATTAAGGGCACGTATCGTTGAATGGTGCGCAATGGTGCCTAAGGTAATAACGGCTTTAAGTTTGGGAAGATTTGTTAAAAGAGGTGAGAAGAAATAGCGGCACGTGTTAATTTCTGCACCGGTGGGTTTATTTTCTGGTGGAACGCAACGAACAGAGTTAACGATTGCTGCATCAATAAGTTCAAGAGTATCGTCTGCTCTTTCTTCAAAGGTTCCTTGGGCAAAACCAAACTTTTTTAAAGTTGAATAAAGTAAGTGCCCAGCATAATCACCAGTAAATGGACGTCCAGTTCGATTTGCTCCGCGCAATCCAGGAGCAAGCCCAACAATAAGAAGGCGTGTTGTGTCTGGCCCTTTATGAGGAAAGAATGGGCGCACCGGTGCGTTATACCAACTTGGTTCTTTTACACGCCAGCCAGCGATAAATTGATGAAGCCTAGGACATAAATTGCAATTTTGGGGTGGTTCTGGGCAAAGTGATGTTAATTGGCTATTCATGGTGTTAGGCATCAATCGTTTTTCTATTTTTTTGAGTCTTTTATAGCGTATATGACGGGTTATGTTTTGATAAACAATCTATAATGAATATAAATAAACTTTTTTAGAAGAAAGTTTAATATAAACTTATTGCTAATTATTGTGTAAGAGGTCATCTTTCAGTAATTTATTCGATGAATAAGAGTGCAATACACATGATGTTCAAAGAAAAAAAGTTTTCTCTTTAGATAAAGATATTATCATAAAAAGTATGCGTAAGGCTGCCGTTATTGCAAAGGATTTTAAATAGCTGGTATTCCTTTTAAAAGGATGAATACTCCAGACAAATATTTTGTCAAGAAAGACCGTCCTTTGTTTGAAGTCAATCTATTGGAATGCTTTTACGAGAAACTTTGATAATGAGCATGAATAGGTTATACATTTTTATAAATTTTCCAAGAATTTTCTTAAATAAGTTCTTTAATCAAAAAATATAAAAGTTTGTGTTGTTTTTCTTGTGTTTTATTTTGATTATTGTATATACTCCTTTATCCGCTATTAAATTTTTTTATTTGAGAAAGAGGCATAAATGGCCCGCGTAACGGTAGAAGATTGTATTGATAAAGTTGACAACCGCTTTGAGTTGGTACTTTTAGCAGGTCATCGGGCGCGTCAGATTTCACAAGGAGCGCAGATTACGGTTGATCGCGATAATGATAAAAATCCAGTTGTTGCTTTGCGTGAAATAGCAGAAGAAACATTGTCGCCTGCTGATTTAAAGGAAGACCTTATTCATTCGCTGCAAAAGCATGTGGAAGTAGATGAGCCAGAAATGGCAAGTGAATTTATTACCCATTCAGGTGAAGCTGAAAGTGTTTTTAATACGTCATCGCAAGAAGAAGGTACCTCATTTGATCATATGTCAGAAGAAGAGCTTTTAGCGGGTATTGAAGGTTTGGTTGTTCCAGAAAAAAGTGACGATTATTAATTGCAGCAATTTATGTTACAGGAGTAAAGATACTTTGTCATGTGAGGAGCAATTATTTTTCGTGTCTTTTATTAATAGGACGTGTTCAATAAAGATTAGGGGTGTGAAAAGATAAAGGATATGCTCGTATGATGCGTCAGTGTGAGCTTGTTGGACGTGTTCAACGTTACAAGTCTGACGTAGATGAGGCTCTTTTAAACAGGGCCTATGATTATGCAATGAAAAAGCATGCGCATCAAAAGCGTGCGTCAGGTGATCTTTATTTTTCTCATCCTTTAGAAGTTGCTGCTATTTTGACAGATATGCGGTTGGACGAGGCAACGATTGCTGTTGCTCTTTTGCATGATACAATTGAAGATACAAGCGCTACACGAGCAGAAATTGATCAGCTTTTTGGTTCTGAAATTGGGAAGTTGGTTGAAGGGCTTACAAAGCTTAATAAGCTTGATCTTGTATCAAAGAAAGCCGTACAGGCAGAAAATCTTCGTAAACTTCTTATTGCTATTTCTGATGATGTTCGTGTTCTTTTAGTCAAACTTGCTGACCGTCTTCATAATATGCGTACCCTTGGTGTTATGCGTGATGATAAACGTCGGCGAATTGCTGAAGAGACGATGGATATTTATGCGCCACTTGCAGGCCGTATGGGTATGCAGGATATGCGTGAGGAATTAGAGGATCTCTCTTTCTTTTATTTAAATCCAGAAGGTTATCGTACGATTACCAATCGACTTTCTGAATTATTGAAACACAACCGTGATTTGCTTTCCACAATTGAAAATGAATTGACAAAACTTTTTTTGGAGCATGGCATTAAAGCAGATGTTAAAAGCCGTCAGAAAAAATCTTATTCAGTCTTTCGCAAAATGGAAAGTAAAGCATTATCTTTTGAACAATTATCGGATATTTTTGGATTTCGTGTGATTGTTGAGTCCGTGAATGATTGTTATCGTGCTCTTGGTGTCATTCATACGACATGGCCAATGGTTCCTGGTCGTTTCAAAGATTATATCTCTATACCAAAGCAAAATGATTATCGTTCTATTCATACAACAATTGTTGGCCCTTCAAGACAACGTGTTGAGTTGCAAATTAGAACGGCTGCTATGGATGAAGTTGCTGAATATGGGGTTGCTGCTCATTCCATATATAAAGAGCGCGGTTCCAATTATTCGACTGTGAAGTTATCAAGTGAAACGAATGCCTATGCATGGTTGCGTCAAACGATACAATCTTTGTCTGATGGAGATAATCCAGAAGAGTTTTTAGAACATACAAAACTTGAGCTTTTTCAAGACCAAGTTTTTTGTTTTACGCCGAAAGGTCGATTAATTGCTTTTCCTAAAGGAGCTACGCCTATTGATTTTGCTTATGCCGTCCATACAGACATCGGTGATTCTTGTGTGGGTGTAAAAATCAATGGTCGTATTATGCCTTTAATGACCAAATTAAAAAATGGTGATGAGGTTGATATTATTCGCTCACACGCTCAAATTCCGCCAGCAGCATGGGAATTTCTTGTTGTCACAGGTAAAGCACGTTCAGCTATTCGACGAGCAAGTCGTGCAGCGGTACGTAAACAATATTCGGGTTTAGGATATCGTATTCTCGAGCGTTCATTTGAATATATGGGAAAGCAATTTTCAAAAGACCTTTTGAAGAAAGTTTTGCCACGTTTAGCACGTAAAGATGTAGAGGATGTATTGGCTGCTGTTGGGCGTGGAGAGCTGTTTTCCGCTGATGTGATTAAAGCGGTTTATCCTGATTATCAAGATCACCGTGTGGTACAAAAGTCATCTTTTAGGCCTGGGGAAGAAGGTTGGTTTAATATTGAAAATGCTCAAGGTATGATTTTTAAAGTTCCAGAAAATGAAAAGAATGCAAAGGTCGAGAATCATCAATCTAAAGCATTGCCTATTAGAGGAACCCGTGGAGATATACCCGTACGTTTTTCACCGGAAGGAGCAGTACCTGGAGATCGGATTGTTGGTATTATGCAGCCAGGAGCTGGGATCGTTATTTATCCAATACAGTCTTCAGCTTTGATGGCGTATGATGATCAGCCAGAACGATGGATTGATGTTCGCTGGGATATTGATGCCCAAATGAATGAACGTTTTCCTGCACGGATGAATATTTTGGTTGTAAATAGTCCTGGTTCTTTGGCTGAAATTACACAAATAATTTCTGCTAACGATGCCAATATCCAAAATTTATCTTTTATCCGTACAGCACCAGATTTTACAGAAATTATGATTGATTTGGAAGTGTGGGATTTAAAACATTTGAATCGTATTTTTTCTCAATTAAAAAAGGCAGGTTCAGTAAGTACAGTACGGCGGGTTCATGGATAAAAAGAAAGATTTAGCAATGAATACACAAGATGTCATTGATATTTTTAAACAAGCAGATGCTATTCTAGAAGGGCATTTTATTTTAACATCGGGGCGCCATAGTGCGACTTATATGCAAAAAGCGAAAGTATTCATGCATGCTGACTTGACAGAAAAGTTATGTCGTGGATTGGCTGAAAAAATCAAAAAATCTATCGAGGAAAAAATTGATTATGTTGTTGGGCCCGCAATTGGCGGTCTTATTCCTTCCTATGAAACTTCACGTCACCTTGGTGTTCCTTCTCTTTGGGTAGAGCGTGTAAATGGCATCTTTGAATTGCGTCGTTTTGAAATCAAGAAGGGTGCACGGGTTGTTATTGTTGAAGATATTGTGACAACGGGTCTTTCCATTCGTGAGACTGTTGAAGCGCTTGTTGCAGCAGGAGCAGAGGTATTGGCCAGTGCATGTATTCTTGATCGTTCTGGTGGTAAGGTCAATGTTGGAGTTCCATTGATTGCGCTTGCTGAATACGAGATAACCTCTTATGCTAGTGATGCTCTTCCTGCAGAGCTTTCTGTTCTTCCAGCGATTAAACCAGGCAGTCGAAATATTTAATTGTCTTTCTATTTTGTTTTGTGCAAAAGCTTAAAAAGATTAATTTGGATGATATAGGTTATTTCATTATCAAAAGATGTATATTGAGAGTCATATGCTTTTTCGTCGTCGAGAACCAATAGATTTTGTAACGCGTATTCGACTTTGGTTATGGCCACGTCGTTCATTTTCTCGCTCATTTTGCTACATATATAAACGTATTTTGCGTATATCAGCAACACCGCATGAAGTAGCATTAGGGGTTGCTGTTGGCATTTTTTTAGCTTGTTCCCCTTTCTTTGGGCTGCATATTATTTTGGCAATATTTTTTTCTTGGCTTTTGCGTGCAAACTTTGCTGCCGCAATCATTGGGACGATTTTTTCTAATCCACTCACATTTTTATTGATTATCATGGCTGATTATAAAGTAGGGTACTTTTGTTTATCACTTTTTAGCGATGTCAAAGAGATTTCTCTTTCGCAAATTCGTGCTCTATTTAATGGTTTGACATTGTCAAATCTCTCTCTCCTCTTTAAAGGCGCATGGGACACAATTATGAGTCCTATGATTTTAGGTGGAACTCTTTTAGGTATTGTTTTTGGTGGTTTATCTTATATAGGTGTTTACAGAGCAACGGTTCGTTTTAAACAAAAGCGATATCAAAAGATTATAAAAAAAAGGCGTTTAAAGAAGCGTTCATCGCCTGTATTAAAACAGAAATAAATTTGAGAAAGATCGGGTTAATATCTTATGATTATTGGTCTTGGAAATGATCTGGTTGATATACGACGTATTGAGAAAATGTTGGTTCGTTATGGTGAGCGTTTTATCCAACGTATTTTTACGGATATTGAAAAAAATAGATCTGAAAATCTCAAAAAAAGCTCCTCTTCCTATGCAAAAAGATTTGCTGCTAAAGAAGCATGTGCTAAAGCCTTAGGAACGGGAATCGCTTGTGGTATCAATTGGAAAGACATGGGGGTAGTTAATTTGCCATCTGGTAAACCAATAATGCAATTAACAAATCGTGCGCAAATGCAACTTCAAAAGTTATTACCTCCTCATCATGATGCAGTTATTCATCTTAGCATAACAGATGATTTTCCTTGGGCACAGGCATTTATTATTATCGAAGCACTTCCACGTGGATAGATGGCGTGAGAGATTGTGCTTTTGTTATTTGAATATTATGATGAAAAAAAATTATATCTGTGATGAGAAGGCAGTTGGTGATGATCCAAAAAGATAAAGTGCATAAAAAAGAAAAAAAAGGTGGGATTCGTGAATTTATTTCTGTTTTAGTACAGGCTCTGCTTTTAGCAGCGTTTATTCGGACACTTTTTTTCCAGCCGTTTAGTATTCCTTCCGGTTCAATGCGTCCTACTTTGTTGGTGGGAGATTATCTGTTTGTTTCTAAGTATGCATATGGGTATTCTCATTTTTCCATCCCCTTTTCTCCCCCTCTTTTTTCTGGACGGATTTGGGCATCTCAACCTCAACGTGGAGATGTGGTCGTTTTTCGCTTACCAAGTAATCCGAAGATTGATTATATAAAACGCGTTGTTGGGCTACCAGGTGATCGTATACAAGTCCGTCAAAGTGTTCTTTATATTAATGATGAGGCTGTTTCACGTCACTTTATGGGGGAGATTAATAATTCTGATATAACAGAGGTTAACTATCCTGTTGAGGTTTATCGCGAGACAATGCCTAACGGTGTCAGTTATGATACACTTGATTTAGCTTTCATCCCGAAAGTTGATGATACAAAAGTTTTTGAAGTTCCTCAAGGACATTACTTTATGATGGGAGATAACCGCGACAATTCAGATGATAGTCGTTTAGATGTAGGCTATGTTCCAGAAGAAAATCTTATTGGTCGCGCGAGCGTGATTTTCTTTTCTATCAGTAACGGTTCAAGTGCTTGGCAGATTTGGCGCTGGCCATTTGATGTGCGTTGGAAACGTTTGTTTTCTTTCATAAATACGGTTCATGATTTGCCGCTTATCAAGCAAGGAAACAACGATGAAACGTCTCATGATTGATCAGCTTTTCAAGCTGACGGGGCATCGTTTTAAAGATGAAGAGAGGTTAACGAAGGCATTAACACATTCGAGTGTACAAGATTCGGAACAGGGAAATTATGAACGACTAGAGTTTTTAGGGGATCGGGTTTTAGGGCTTTTGATTGCGGAAATGCTGTATCAACTTTTTCCTCAGGCAAGTGAAGGTGAATTATCAGTCCGTTTGAATCATCTTGTCAATGCGCAGACATGTGCTGATATTGCGCGTGAAATGAGGCTTCCTGATATGATCCGTGTTGGTTTTGAGATGAAAAATTTCGAGGGGCGTCGACTTATCAATATGCATGCAGATGTCGTGGAAGCTTTGATTGCCGTGATATATCTCGATGGAGGATTGGAAAGTGTTCGCCCTTTTATTCAAAAATATTGGCAAAGTCGGGCAAAGAAAATGGATGCTGGTCGACGTGATGCCAAGACAGAATTACAAGAATGGGCGCATATCCAAGGCAATGCACAACCACATTATCAGGTTATCAAACGTTCAGGTCCCGATCACGATCCTGTTTTTATGGTAGAGGTCAGTATTTCTGGGTTTGCTTCAGAGATTGGGCAGGGAAGCTCCAAAAGATATGCCGAAAGAATGGCAGCTGAAAAAATTTTGCGACGAGAGGGTGTATGGAAAACAGTGGGAAAAAATGATCATGAGTGACGTTATGAAAACGCGTTCTGGATTTGTTGTGCTTATTGGGATGCCTAATGCCGGTAAATCGACACTGGTTAATCAATTGGTTGGAACAAAGGTTTCAATTGTAACGCATAAGGTACAAACAACACGAACTTTAATCCGCGGTATTGTTATTCATGATGATGTGCAAATTGTGTTGGTCGATACACCGGGTGTTTTTCGTCCCCATAAGCGCTTAGAACGAGCCATGGTCTCTGCTGCTTGGGGAGGGGCTAAGAGCGCTGATGTTCTACTCGTTTTAATCGACGCTCAAAATGGTCTTTCGGATGAAGTTGATATGATGTTAGATATTGTAAACAATCTGAAACAAGAAAAAGTTCTTGTTCTTAATAAGGTTGATACAGTTGTTAAATCATCTCTTCTAGCGTTAACCACTAAAATAAATGAACGTGTAAAGTTTGCGCAAACATTTATGATTTCTGCTCTAAACGGTTCTGGTTGCAAGGATTTACTGCATGCGTTGAGTAATATGATGCAGGAGGGGCCATGGTATTATCCGGAAGATCAAATTTCTGATATGCCCATGCGTCATCTTGCTGCTGAAATTACCCGTGAAAAACTTTTTCTTCGTCTTCATGATGAACTTCCTTATTCCTCAACGGTTGAAACAGAAAGCTGGGAAGAGCGTTCAGATGGTTCCGTTAAAATTAATCAAGTTATTTATGTCGAGCGTGAGAGTCAGAAAAAAATTGTCTTAGGAGCAAAAGGCGATACAATTAAAGCGATTGGACAAGCAGCACGTAAAGAACTCATGGAAATTATGGATCAAAAGGTTCATCTTTTTCTCTTTGTGAAAGTGCGCGATAATTGGGATACCGATCCAGAACGTTATCGCGAAATGGGATTGGATTTTTTAAAATAAGATTTTTAAAAAATAATTAAAGTAAAATGAAGTGGAAAGAACAAGCCGTTATTCTTGGTACACGCCAATATGGTGAAACAAGTGTTATTCTTGAGATTATGACACGTGAACATGGTCGTTATATGGGAGTGGTAAAAGGGGGGCGGTCGCGTCGTATGGCAGCTCTTCTTCAACCTGGAAATTTTGTGGAGGCTGAATGGTGGGCTCGTTTAGACGAACATTTGGGACTTTTTCGGCTTGAAGCTCTTGATTTACATGCGGCACGATTAATCTGTCTACCAGAAGCACTTTATGCTTTGCAATTGATAGCTTTTCATTTGCGGCTTCTTCCCGAACGTGATCCGCACCCCATTTTATATGATATTTTACACCTTTTTATGCAGAATTTTGATGAACCATTTGTAAATGCAGAATTGCTTGTACGTTTTGAAATGCGGCTTCTTGAAGAACTTGGTTTTGGTCTTGATTTATCTTGTTGTGCTGCAACAGGTCGTCAGGAAAGGCTTCATTACGTATCACCAAAATCTGGACGGGCTGTCTGTGAAGAAGCAGGGGAACCTTGGAAAAAAAAGCTTCTCATTCTACCACAGTTTCTTGTACAAAGAACGACTCGTCCTGCTGATTTTAGTGACATAATAAATGGTTTTATACTGACGGGTTTTTTTCTTATGCGTCATGTCTGGGAGCCACGAGATATAAAGCAGCCGTCAGTGCGCATGAATATGATACAATTGTTTGAGCGCCAATTTGGTGTGCAGGCATTAATTGGTTGATCTGATGATAATTGAATGGGAAAATGAGAATTTTAAAGACAATTGCTGAAGTCCGCCAATATACTTCAGAGGAACGACGTTTAGGTTTTTCGATTGGTTTTGTTCCAACAATGGGGGCATTGCATGATGGACATCTTGCATTAGTACAGTATGCAAGAGCAATGTGTGATCGCGTAGTGGTTTCTATTTTTGTCAATCCAAAGCAATTTGGACCTCAAGAAGATTTTTCTCAATATCCAAGAGATTTGAAGGGCGATTGTGCTTTGTTAAAAGAAGCAGGTGTTGAATGTGTTTTTGCTCCTTCTGTAGATGAAATGTGGCCACTGGGGAATGATACAATTGTACAAGTGAAAAAATTATCACGTATTTTGATGGGAAAATTACGTCCGGGGCATTTTTGTGGTGTAACAAGCGTTGTTGCTAAACTTTTTAACATTGTCCAACCAGATAAGGCTTTTTTTGGGGAAAAGGATTTTCAACAAATTTTAATTATTCGGCGTATGGTTGAAGATTTGGCTTTTCCTATTGAAATCGTTGGAGTTCCTATTCTACGGGAGTCAGATGGTGTAGCTTGTTCTTCACGCAATCAGCTTTTAACATTAGAAGATCGTAAAGCTGCCAAAATTATTCCTGAAAGTGGAA
Organism: Bartonella sp. CB10SXKL; assembly: GCF_042195515.1. Taxonomy (NCBI): domain Bacteria; kingdom Pseudomonadati; phylum Pseudomonadota; class Alphaproteobacteria; order Hyphomicrobiales; family Bartonellaceae; genus Bartonella; species Bartonella sp. CB10SXKL. Next base: position 173,091 of record NZ_JBHION010000002.1, read on the forward strand.
AAGCTGCTGAAAAGCTTTATCATGAAGGTGAACGGTCGGTTGATAAATTATGCAAAACTGTTCGTGATATTTTACAACAAGAAACGCGTGCAATCATTGAAGCGATAGATTTACGGGATATGGAAACTTTATGCGTGGTTAAAGGAACATTGAATAAACCGGCGGTTTTACTCCTTACTGTCCGCTTTGGTGAGGTAAGGCTGATTGATCAATATATATTGCAAGAGAAGAGTGGAAAATGAGTGTACATAAAACCGTAAAGCGTATAACATCTTCCGAAATACGTGCAAGAAAGGGACAACAGCCAATTGTTTCTTTAACAGCTTATCAAGCTTATACTGCGCGGATTGCTGATCCATATTGCGATATCCTTTTGGTTGGTGATAGCGTTGGAATGGTTGTGTATGGGTTTGAGACAACGCTTCCTGTTAATTTAGATATGATGATTTCACACGGGAAAGCCGTGGTGCGTGGATCTCAAAAAGCTCTTGTTGTTATTGATATGCCTTTTGGTTCTTATGAGGAAAGTCCAGAGCAAGCTTTTTTAAATGCATCGCGCATTCTTGCACAAACGGGGTGTGGTGCAGTTAAGCTTGAAGGGGGCGTTTATATAGCCGAAACAATAGATTTTTTGTGTAAACGTGGCATTCCAGTGATGGGGCATATCGGTCTTACACCCCAAGCAATGAATCGTTTTGGTGGTTTTAAAACACAAGGACGCAAGGAGAATGATTGGCAAAGAATTGAAGCAGATGGAGCAGCGATTGAAGAGGCAGGTGCTTTTGCTGTTGTTTTAGAAGCAATGGTCGAACCTTTAGCGGTGAAACTGACAAATAAGCTTTCTATCCCTACGATCGGTATAGGGGCGTCCAATCAATGTGATGGGCAAGTATTGGTTATGGAAGATATGTTGGGCTATGGTTCTCATGTGCCAAAATTTGTACGCCGTTATGGAGACCTTGAACAAGCCATGGAAACTGCAATAAAGAATTATGCAGAGGATGTCACATCTCGTGCTTTCCCAGCGGATAATGAAGTTTATAAACTAAAATAAACTTCAGTTTAAGATGAAAGGTTTGACAAGAGAACATTTGTTATTTTGATAATGAATGTGCATTTTTAATATATTTTGTATGCAATTTGAACTGTGATTTTTTCCATTTCTTTAATGAAGTCACGCCTCTCATGCAAAACAGAACGCCATTGGGTCGCTAATTCACGTGCTTTTTTAAAGAAAGCTTTCTTAAGGTACCCAATCCTATTTCGCGATGGCGTTCGTGGATAGTATAGTAGTAAGTCCCTTATGAAGTGTATAAAATTTATAGAGCACTCCCGTCTTTACGCTTCATAAGAGAGCAAGCCGGCATCATCACGCACTTTGCCAATTTTCAATGTTGCGACAGCGCTTAGCACTTGAGATGGTTCATAAGAAGCATTTTAATTCTTTCTTTAAAAAGTTTTATCTACACGCCAGCCCCACTTGTGGTGTGCAAGAGAATGATTTTGATTGATTCAATATAAACAGATTTGAAATGAGTGAAGCTTACGATATTAGGAGCCCTCATTCAAAATGAAAAAACAATGAATTATTATTATAAGTCAGTGTGATGATTCTGTAATGACAAGGAAACAACAATGCGAAGAGTCTATAATCTTTGGGCATCCAAGTCATTAAAGCGCGTTAAAAATGCGTTTTCAATGTGTTGTGTAGAATAGGGGGATAAATTAAGATCATCGGGTAGAATATTATTGGGAGAGCCAAAATAGCGAAGGGCTTCTTCTGTATTAAATCCAGCAAGCGTAATCGCTTCATAATAGGCAGCAATACGGTCGGCTTGTTTAATTTTTTTTAAAAGTTTTTGAGAAAGATCAACGGGAAGAGAAAAGCGCATGTGGATAGCATCTTGGATGCGTTTTTCAACGCGTTCATATTGTTTTCCTATGACAGCTTTAAAAGGGGAAATCATATCGCCGATGACATATTCTGGAGCATCATGAAGAAGGGCATAAAGACATTCGTTGCTTCCCGATTGTGGAAAAAGTTTTTGAAATATTTGTTCAACCAAAAGTGAATGTTGTGCAACAGAATAGGCATGCTCTCCTCGTGTTTGACCGTTCCAACGTGCCACGCGAGAAAGTCCATGGGCAATATCTTCAATTTCAACATCAAAAGGAGAAGGGTTGAGAAGATCAAGTCGCCTTCCAGAGAGCATTCTTTGCCAAGCGCGGGCTTCTCCATTTTTTAATAATTCAGCTTTAGCCATGAGTGTTTTCTATAGTATTTTCAGGAAAGGTAAAATTCATATTTTCAGCAATGCTTATAGTGACAGGAATGTTTTTTACAGTAAAGGGGATGTTATGATCCATAGCATCTTTGACGTGGTCAATACGCATTAAAGCAAGAGCCTCATTTTCTACACATGTTCCCAAGTAGCCAATTACTTTTGTTTCTGCTTCAATGCTAGATTGAGGGGTTAATTCACACTGGCCTTTTACAATAAAAATACGGCGACGTGCTGCACGGCGGTGGTGCATTCGTGAAACAATTTCTTGTCCAATATAACATCCTTTATTGAATGCAAGTCCATTGATTTGATCGTAATTAATATCATGAGGAAAGACTTTGCCAACTTCATAGTCTTGACCACTTTCCGCAATTGCATAACGGATACGCAATCGATTCCATGTGTCATGATATTCTGAAGTTAAAAAAGGTTTTTTGCTATAGATTCGTATTATTTTTTCTTGTTGTGGGAAGCGTTTATCAACAAAACTTGAATCAAAATTTAAAGAATCTGATTCATTATTCAAAGAAACTGTAACAAGCTCTTGGAATGGTTGTGTAATTTCTACTTTTTTGCGCAGCTTATAGAGCAACAGACGCTTATGGAGCGTATCAGCTAAAGGCATCCTGATATCAATCAGGTAACCATCTTCTTTTTTTCCGATAAGAAAATCAGCAAGAACCTTTCCTTGTGGGGATAAAAGGGCTCCAGGGAAAAGTTCCTGTGGACTGATTTTTTTTACATCTGTCGTGATCAGGGATTGTAGAAAATCTGTTGCTTCTTCGCCTGTAATTTGAATAAGCCCGCGGTTTTTTAAGCAAATGGCATTTTGTTTTTTAATCATGGTTCTTGCCTTTCTGCTCAAAGTTACATAATCGATAAGTGAGCAATATGTAAGGAGCGTGGTTATGTTTAAAACATTTGATACAATTTTTAAAGGTGCAACACTTGTGAATCATGATGGAAGAAGCAAGCGTGATATTGGTATTACAAATGGTCGTATTGCTGAAATAGGCGACCTTACATGTGCATCGGCTAGTGAGGTCATTGATTGTACGGGGCTTCATATTTTACCAGGAATTATTGATAGCCAAGTGCATTTTCGTGAACCAGGAAATGAATATAAGGAGGATTTGGAAAGTGGCTCGTATTCTGCTGTGTTAGGGGGGGTTACGGCAGTTTTTGAAATGCCTAATACCAGTCCATTAACAACATCAGAAGAAACATTAAGCGATAAGGTTAAACGCGCATTTCATCGAATGCATTGTGATTTTGCATTTTGGGTTGGAGGAACGCGTGAAAATGCTCATGAATTGTCTGAATTAGAAAGACTTCCTGGTGCGGCTGGAATTAAAGTCTTTATGGGGTCCTCTACCGGTGATCTTTTGGTTGATGATGATGAAAGTGTACGCCTTATTTTGAAGAATACACGCCGTCGTGCGGCTTTTCATTCTGAAGATGAGGCGAGGCTCAAAGAGCGTAAAATATTGCGTATTGAAGGTGATGCATCGTCACATCCGATTTGGCGTGATGAAGTTGCGGCATTAAAATGTACGCAGCGTTTGGTAAAAATTGCTCATGAGACGAAGGCTCGCATTCATGTGTTACATCTTTCGACAGAAGAAGAAATTGATTTTCTAAAAAAACATAAGGATGTTGCAACAATTGAAGTGACACAACATCATTTGACACTCACGGCTGATGATTATAAGAAGTTTGGTACATTAATTCAGATGAATCCGCCTATTCGTGAATTGCGCCACCGTGAAGCTCTTTGGTACGGTGTTCAACAAGGAATAATTGATGTCTTAGGCTCAGATCATGCGCCTCATACTCTTGAAGAAAAACTTCAACCTTATCCCTCTTCACCTTCAGGTATGACAGGCGTGCAAACAACAGCAGCAATTATGTTGACACATGTGAATGCAGGAAAAATATCTCTTGAACGTTTTGTTGATCTCACTTCACATGGCCCTAGTCGTATTTTTGGTATAAGCTGTAAAGGGCGCATTGCTGTTGGGTTTGATGCTGATTTAACCATTGTTGATCTTAAGAGAGAAGAAATTATTACGAATAGCTTAATTGGTTCTCGCGCCGGTTGGACACCTTATGATGGTCAAAAAGTTAAAGGTTGGCCTGTTGGGACTATTATCCGTGGTATGCGCGTTATGTGGGAAGGTGAAATTGTCACACCTTCACAAGGAGAGCCTGTTAAATTTATGGAAACTTTGGTGTAAACAGATTAAAATTATAAGTATGCCGTAAAATACCATCCTTTAGAGTGGTGATATAGGGTATGTCAGCCTCTTTGATACATAAGTGTTTTTTTAATGCGTGGTGAATATTCTTAGGCTTGTTTGTAGAAACTATGCAGCAAATTACATGCGTTAGAAGCCAAGAGGAACCTTGTTCAACAAGAACCTAGATTATTTACAGAGCAAATTTAGTTAAAAATCTTCGTCCTTTGAGGTGTGGGGAGGAAGCCAAAGAGCGATTTTGTATGGGGAAAAAGGCGCTCATACGAATAAAAGCGTATCGAGACATTATTCTTTAAACGTCTCTCTATTTTCAGAGCTGGTTTATTGCTCCCCGCATTTGTGAAAGGAGTATCATTGATACTGCTAAAATTGAGAGAGATACTTTTTGTATAGATTAATTATTTATAATGCATGAGGAGGTTTTCAGATAAAATTCTTCCTTCCTCAATGTATCTTTGATTGGCTTCAATGGCTTCTTGTGTACAATGATGATAATTTTCTGAGAAAGCACGATACGCTTCATTAAACGCTTCATAAAAATAAGCACGTCTTTGTGGAATGGGGTGTTCTGCTTCAATCAGTGCATTCATATAGTCATACCATTGGTTTGTTGGAGGCTCGCAAAGATTTTGGAGAGAATGCAATGATCCCAAAATTTCTGCTAGTCGGAGTAATTTTTTTTCATAAGGTGGAGATTGTTGTGCAAAGGTTGGCATTGAAATGACAAGAAATATTAAAATAATGATGTTCATCAATCTATTACGCATTATTTTTATTGCTTTCTTTGAATAAAACTCTGTAAAGATAAAATAATTTTGTCATGAGAACGGTGTAAAAAATAGAGTTAATTGCTACATTATTCTCAATTATTTATTATAAAATATAGGGCGTAAGAGGCAGTAAGGAACCCATTGTGGAATATTGAAAATACTGATGAAGCTTTATGTAGTTTAAAATTTAAGATTTTCTTTCTGCAAACTATCTATTTTTCACATAGATTTATATTGTATTACCTATAGAATTTTTTCTAAGCTCGTTTTCTTTAAGGAGGGAAAGCATTTCTAATGATAGAACGCTTTTGTCCAATCAAATAAAATAGATTATTTTTATGATAAATGATGGATACAGCCGTGAATATAATGGGAAAATGGTAAGAAGAATTTACTATAAGATAAAAGTTTTTAGCCTAAACAGCGTAATACAATAATTTGAGATAAGATACATCTAAAAGGATCGGTGCATAATATCGTCCATGGAGTCAATAAATGAAAGAGTTGCGATTTTATAATACGCTGACACGTAAAAAAGAAAATTTTACACCAATAGATGCGACAAGAGTACGTCTTTATGTTTGTGGTCCGACAGTTTATGATTATGCGCATATAGGAAATGCACGCCCTGTCATTGTTTTTGATATTTTATTTCGTTTATTGCGTCATGTTTATGGTAATGAGCATGTTCTATATGCACGTAATATTACAGATGTTGATGATAAAATTAATGCACGAGCAGCTTGCGAATATCCAAACTTGTCATTGAATGATGCTATTCGTCAATTAACAGAACGTACATATTCTCAGTTTCAGCAAGATACAATAGCACTTGGTTGTCTTTTGCCAACCAGCCAGCCGCGCGCAACCGAGCATTTAGAGGAAATGCGCTCTTTAATTGAAAGATTGCTTGAAAAGGGGCACGCTTATAAAGCGGAAAATCATATATTGTTTTCTGTAAGTAGCATAAAAAATCCTCCCCATTATGGGGCATTTGCAAATCGTTCTTTAGATGAAATGAGGGCGGGGGCGCGTATCGATGTTGCTGCTTATAAAAGGGAAGAGATGGATTTTGTTTTATGGAAGCCTTCTGTGGAAGGAGAACCAGGTTGGGAATCACCGGGCGGAATTCCTGTTTTAGGTCGTCCAGGTTGGCATATTGAATGTTCTGCAATGTCAATGGCAAAGTTATTAGCGCCCTATGGCGGTGGTTTAACCTGTGATGATCCGACCGCCAATGTTTTTGATATCCATGGTGGTGGAATTGATTTAATTTTTCCTCATCATGAAAATGAGATTGCACAAAGTTGTTCAGCTTTTGGGACGGAGCGAATGGCTAATTTTTGGATGCATAATGGTTTTTTACAAGTTGAAGGCAAAAAGATGTCGAAAAGCTTTGGCAATTTCATAACTATTCGTTCTGTTTTAGAGAATAATTTTTTGGAGCTTAATGGTATTTTAACCGATGAAATGAAGCAAAATTGGGCTGGTTTGTCTGCGCGTTTTTCGATGTTGCAAACGCATTATCGTGAACCACTAAATTGGACAGCGCAGCGTTTAATACAATCGAGCAGCGAACTGTATCGTTGGTATGAATGGCTTCGCAGCAAAAAGAGTGAGATGAAAAACAATGAAGCAATTGATGATACTTTGATAGATGCACTTAGTGATGATCTTAATACTCCAAAAGCACTGACTCTTTTGCGAAAATTTTATAAGGAAGGAAATGCTTTGGCTCTTGTAAATGGAATGAATTTATTAGGACTGTTAAGACAAGAATGGATTAAAGAAATAGACTGCCCATTATTTATAAGAAAAACTTTCCTTGATACAAAATTTATTGATCAGCGCATTGCCGAAAGACTAAGACTTATCCATAATAAAGAGTGGGAAGCTGCGGATACAATTCGTGATGAGCTTGCAGCCGAGGGGGTTCTTTTAAAAGACAGTAAGGATCCGCAGAGTGGTGAGCGCATAACTGTGTGGGAAATAAAGCGACACTAATGTCTCTATTCCAGCAGCTCCATAAAAAAGGAGAATATGATGGAATTTTTATATCATTATGGATATATCGCGCTTAAGCTGGCTGTAGGTCTTGTTGCCTTCTTATTTATTTTAAGAACGACGGGGCGGGGGAGTCTTAGTCAAATGACACCAGTTGATTTGGTCAGTAATTTTGTCATGGGAGGTATTATTGGAGGCGTTATTTATAATCAGAGTATTAGTAGCATTCAATTATTGCTTGTTTTACTCATCTGGCAAACCCTGATTACATCTTTTAATTTTATTGCACGTTATTCAGTTTTTTTTCGTCGTCTTATTGCAGGGCGGAATGTCACATTAGTTTTAGATGGAGTTTTCCAAATGGATAAGATTAAGAACTTAGGGATCAATATTAATGATCTCATTACGATGTTACGTCTTAAAGGGTGTCACTTACATGAAGCTGCTTTTGTTCGTTTGGAAACCAATGGTGATTGCACTGTCATTAAAAAGGAAGAGGGAAAGAAATCGACGATTTTAATAGAAAATGGTGAAGTTATTGATGATGGACTTAAAGAGATTGGTAAAACAAAAAAGTGGCTTCAGGCAGAATTGAAAAAAAAACATGTAAAAGTTGAAAGTTTATTCGCAGCAGAGTGGTATGAAAATACAGATCAAAATAATAAATTGTATAGTGGATTATTTCTTGTTCCTTTTTCAAAAACAGTCTAACTTCAAAAAACGGGTAGGTATAGCTTATTGGAAGTATAATAAAGAGATAAATCTATAAATAACCACAGAGGGTATTTTGCCTGTTTGTGCGGATGATAGAGAAGTAAGGACTTTATGAAACGCAATGAAATGACAAAAACTGTATCATCAGATACAGGGAAGACTCTGCACACACTTTACAATTTATGGCCCTATATGTGGCCGGTAGGTCGGCGTGATCTAAAAATGCGTGTGCTATGGGCAATATTTTATCTTGTTTTGGCTAAGCTCGTTCTCATATCTGTACCGTATTTATTTAAATATTCTACGAATGTGCTTGATTCAAGCTTTCAGCTACCTGAATGGTTCCCATCCAGTTGGATTATTCCCATCATGCTCGTTTTGGCATACAATGTCGCGCGTATTATGCAGGCTGGATTAAATCAATTACGCGACTCCCTGTTTGCCACTGTTGGTCAATACGCTGTTCGTCAATTAGCTTATAAAACCTTTGTACATATGCATGAGTTATCCTTGCGATTTCATTTGGAACGCCGAACAGGTGGGCTTTCTCGTGTGATTGAGCGTGGAACAAAAGGAATTGAAGCGATTGTAAGATTTTCAATTCTTAGTACAGTACCGACAGTTTTAGAATTTATATTAACGGCACTGGTATTTTACATAAGTTATGGGTGGCATTATCTTCTCATCGTTGTTGCAACGGTTGGATTATATATCTTATTTACCATTAAGGCGAGTGATTGGCGTATTCGCATTCGACAAAAAATGAATACAGCGGATACTGAGGCGAATACTCGCGCTGTTGATTCTCTTTTGAATTTTGAAACGGTCAAATATTTTGGTAATGAAACTCTAGAAGCCGATCGATTTGATGCTTCTATGGTAGGTTATGAAAAAGCCGCAACGAAGATTTGGACATCGTTAAGCTGGCTTAATTTTGGTCAGACTCTTATCTTTGGTATTGGAATGACGATCATGATGCTGATGTCAGCTTATGAAGTTTTTTATAAGACACAAACTTTAGGAGATTTTGTTTTTATTAATGCGCTTTTAATGCAACTTTCTATTCCACTAAATTTTATTGGGTCAATGTATCGTGATATTCGACAAGGTTTAACGGATATTGAAGCAATGTTTGATCTTTTAGATGTTCAGAAGGAGATCGTTGATAAATCGGATGCTAAACCGTTAGAGATAAGCGATGGGACCATTTGTTTTCATCAGGTAAAGTTTTCCTACGATTCGAGACGTCAGATTCTCAGAGATATTGATTTTAAAGTTCCGGGAGGAAAAACAGTCGCCATTGTTGGTCCATCGGGTGCCGGTAAATCCACTATTTCTCGGTTGCTTTTTCGGTTTTATGATGTTGATGCGGGCTCTATCACAATTGACGGGCAGGATATTCGTGACGTAACACAAAAGAGTTTGCGTGAAGCGATTGGCATGGTCCCACAAGATACGGTGTTATTTAATGATACAATTGCCTATAATATTTGCTATGGGCGTCCAAGTGCTACAGATGAAGAGATGCGCAAAGCTGCTGAAATGGCACAAATATCAAAATTTATTGAAATTTTACCGGAAGGTTTTCAGTCTATGGTAGGAGAGCGAGGTCTCAAATTATCAGGTGGTGAAAAACAACGCGTGGCTATTGCCCGGACACTTTTAAAAGCTCCCCCACTTCTTATTCTAGATGAAGCAACGGCGGCTCTTGATACGGCGACGGAACAGGAAATTCAACAAGCATTAGATATTGTAAGCCGTGGACGTACAACATTGATTATTGCTCACCGTCTTTCTACTGTTATTAATGCTGATGAAATTTTAGTTCTTAAAAGTGGTCGTATTATTGAAAATGGGACGCATACAGAGCTTTTACGCAAGAAAGGTCTCTATGCTTCAATGTGGAATAAGCAGCTTGAAGCAACGAAAGCTGAAGAAAAGTTACGTAAAATGCGTGAAGAAGATGAGATGAGTGTTGTTAATCGTAAAAAATAAATAGAGCAAAATGTAATCTATATCTTTATATGGAGTGATTGATTAAATACATAAAAAGACACAAGAGGAACAAAAAGATTTGTTGCTTGTTTAAGTTTACGATGAATAGGAAATTATATGAGTATTCTGCAATCTTTCCATAATAGCTTTGTATCGGTTCATAAAGAAGGCTATCCTTTTATTGTAGCGTTTTTTGTTATTTCGCTCATTCTTGGTTGGATATGGAGTCCGTTGTTTTGGTTTGGTCTCATTCTCACGGTGTGGTGTGTATACTTTTTCCGTGATCCAGATCGTGTGATCCCTTTGAATTCAAATTGGGTTATGTCGCCTGCAGATGGGCGTATTTCATTTGTGGAATCATGTGTTCCACCTGAAGAATTAGGATTAGGGAAAGATGAAATGATCCGTATTTCCATTTTTATGGATGTTTTTTCATGCCATATTAATCGTATTCCTATCAGTGGTACAGTAGAGTCTATCGTTTATCAGCCAGGTCGATTTACTAATGCTGACTTTGATAAAGCTAGTCAGTTTAATGAGCGTAATGGGATGGTAATTGATAGCAAACATGGTAAAATCGGTATCGTACAAATAGCGGGAATGGTTGCACGCCGGATTGTTTGCTGGTCAAAAGAAAATGATGCCGTTATGACTGGTGAGCGATTTGGATTGATTCGTTTTGGTTCTCGCCTTGATATTTATATACCAACTGAAATGAAAGTGCGTGTTGCAGTTGGACAGACAGCAATTGCTGGAGAAACAGTTTTGGGTTCTTTTGATGATAAGAGTGCCACAACGGATTTCAGATACGATTAGGACTCACAATGAAAAATTTTTCGCCATTTTCTTCATTCAATCCTGAGGGGCAGCATGATGAAGGTGCAAATCGGCGGCGTTCACCTACATCGATGCGGTATGTCATTCCCAATATCATTACTATTTTAGCAATTTGTGCAGGGATGAGCAGTATTCGTTTGGCTTTTGAACATCGCTATGAAGCTGCTATTTTAATGGTGCTTTTGGCCGCAGTTTTAGATGGTGCTGATGGTCGCATTGCCCGTTTAATAGATGGTAGTTCATCTTTTGGGGCACAGATGGATTCTCTTGCTGATGTTATAAATTTTGGTGTTACCCCTGCACTCATTGTTTATTCTTTTATCTTGAATCAAGCAAATCACATTGGTTGGGTTGCTGCTCTTGTTTATTGTGTTGCTTGTTGTTTGCGATTAGCACGTTTTAATGTGATGTTAGATAACCCCAATATACCTAAGTGGCAGAAAAGTTATTTTGTTGGTGTTCCAGCACCAGCAGGAGCATTATTACTTTTATTGCCTACCTATTTAGGCACTCTTGGTTTGGTTCCCAATTGGGGGTGGGCATTATTTTTTAGTCTTTATACTGTAATTATTGCTTTTCTTTTGATTAGTCGTTTACCGGTATGGAATGCAAAAACAATTGATCAAAATTTAAGGCGCGATATCGTTATACCGTGCATGTTGGTCATTGTTATTTATGTCGGTTTTCTTGCGACTTACACATGGGAAACTTTATTGATTACAGCTGTTAGCTATATTATTTTTCTCCCCTGTAGTTTTATCGCTTATAATAAACGTGCTACTTTAGAAGAGAAAAAGGCTGATGCTAAAGCTATCCAAGAATCATAAAGTGCTTCATGCTTCTGTCGAAGAGCACAGAAAAAAGAGAGAGTCAAACGATTTACTTCTCATATGATGATCAATCAGGTATGTGATAATTTACAAACCGATTTTTATGGACATTAAAGAGTTTTCCAGTTTCCTTTAAATCAGGTGATAACAAATGTACGATCTTTTTTGCGACCTCTTGTGGTGAAGGCAGAGTTTGTGGATCTTCACCGGGCATAGCTTCAGCGCGCATGGCAGTGCGTGTGGCACCAGGGTTGACACAATTAATCTTAATAGGGGTTTGTTTGAGTTCTTCTGCCCAACAGCGGGCAATCACCTCTAAAGCCGCTTTAGAGGCTGCATAAGCTCCCCAGAAAGGGCGCGCAGCATGCGCAACGCTTGAGGATAACAGGATGGCTCGTCCAGCATCAGATTCACGTAATAAAGGCTCAACGGCTTTCATTAAGCGCCATTGGCTGAAAAGATTTATTTGAAAAACATCTTCAAATACCGTGTTTTCTATATGCGCTATTGGTGAGAGTGTTCCAAGAATTCCTGCGTTTGCAACGATAATATCAAGTTTTTTCCAGCGTTTGGCAATTGAGATAGCAAGAATATCGATGTTTTCCATATGATGCAAGTCAAGGGGAACAAGGGTTGCATGAGCTCCTTTTTCTCGGATTTGATTATCTAATTCAGTAAGTCCACTGACTGTTCGTGCAAGAGCAATAATATGAGCCCCGCGTGCAGCAAGCTCGAGTGCCAAATAATAGCCAATCCCTCTTGATGCGCCAGTAACAAGTGCCACACGCCCATGGAGACTAAAATCACATTTTGCCATCATTAATCTCTTGTTTTAAGAACAGATGATTGATGAATTTTGGAGAGATTTTCTTGATCAACCAGATGCGTAGGATAATATCCAGTAAAATAATGGTCAGTAAATTGTGGATCGGCGTTATTCCGTTTTTCCCCTGCTACAGCAAGATATAATCCATCCGTTGAAAGAAATTCTAATGAATCCGCTCCAATAAAATCACACATAGATTTTAAATCTGGATATTGATTTGCTAAAAGATTTTCAGCTTTAGGTGTATCAATACCATAAAAGTCAGGATAAAAAATCATAGGGCTAGAAATGCGCATATGAACTTCTTTTGCTCCTGCATCGCGAAGCATTCGTACAATTTTAAGGGATGTTGTTCCACGTACAATAGAATCATCAACCAGAATAACACGTTTTCCTTCAATCACAGGACGGTTTGCCGAATGTTTTAACTTGACGCCAAAAGCGCGAATTTGTTGTGTTGGTTCGATAAAAGTGCGGCCAACATAGTGATTACGAATAATACCAAGCTCGAAGGGAATTCCAATTTCTTGTGCATAGCCAATTGCGGCAGGCGTTCCTCCATCAGGAACAGGAACCACAACATCACCCTCACAAGGGGCTTCCTGTGCTAAATGGATTCCCATATTTTTGCGTGTTGTATAAACACTACGTCCTCCAACGATTGAGTCTGGGCGGGCAAAATAAACATATTCAAACAAGCAAAGTTTTTCTGGTTTTGTATTTTCTGGTTTTATAATTTTTTTCGTAATTTCCCCATTTTTTTGTATTTCACATATGATGATTTCTCCATTTTTAACATCACGGACATATTTTGCTCCAATAATATCAAGAGCACAAGTTTCAGAACAAAAGATAGGCTTACCATCAAGTTCCCCCATCACGAGAGGTCTAATTCCTGTTGGATCGCGTGCCGCAATAAGCTTTGTACGTGTAAGCGCTAACATAGCATACCCACCTTCTACTTGCCGAATCGCATCAACAAAACGATCAGAGGACGATTCATAACGTGAGCGGGCAATAAGATGGAGAAAAACTTCTGAATCTGACGTTGATTGACAGATAGCACCAGAAGCGATGAGTTCACGGCGTAATGTGAGACCATTGGTAAGATTACCATTATGTGCAATAGCAATACCTCCAACTTTCAATTCAGCAAAAAGGGGTTGAACATTGCGTAATGCCACTTCTCCAGTTGTTGAATAACGGGTATGTCCAATAGCACGATTTCCTGGTAAGCGCGCAAGTGTTGCAGGGTTTGTATAGTGATCACCAACAAGACCTAAATGCTTTTCTTGATGAAATATTTTATTATGGTAAGAAACAATCCCAGCTGCTTCTTGCCCACGATGCTGAAGTGCGTGGAGTCCAAGAGCTGTTAATGTTGCGGCATCTTCATGCCCAAGAATACCAAAAACTCCACATTCTTCATGAAGGGTATCATCATCTAATGAAAATTCTTGACAGAAAACATCGCTTTTTATCATCATATTCTTTCAGTTGTGATATGGAGGAATCATTAATATCACATTTTACATCATTTAGTTCTCTTTCCTCATGAAAAACTATTCTCTATTTTTTAAAATTATCTTTTCATGAGAGTGTTGCTCATACGTATGTTTATTGCTGTCTTTAAACAAATTTTCAGCCTTTTCGAGAACAGATCCAATATCTTTTGGGAGTATTTCCCAAACTTTTTGTCCCAATGAATCTAAAATGGGTCTTGTTTTTGCATTTTTTAACCAATTCGCTTGAAGCTCGGGTTTAATCAGTGCATTAATCAGCAACATACCGATGACCATGATAAGTAAACCACGAAGTGCTCCAAAAATAAAACCAATAGCACGGTCAAGGATACCAATTCGACTATCAATAATAAAATCAGAGATCTTCATTGTAATAATTGAAGTAATAATGAGAACAATAATAAAAATTGTGACCAATGTTGTGATCAATGCAATCATTTTATTAGAGAGATATTGTTCAAAGAAAGGTAAGACAGGTTTGAATAAAAACAGTGTCGTAACAGCTGCAACTGCCCAAGAAATCAACGATAACACTTCACGTGAAAATCCTCGAAGCATAGCAAGAAAAGCGGACAACAGGATGATTACTACGACAATTCCATCAAGGATTGTTATGATCATTTGTTTGTTCCTTATACATAAAGTTGCGTTCTTTTAAGTCTGTGTGCAAATATATTTTTTGTTATGCCATTTTTTGTTCTTATAGCAAGGATCTTTTGTATGTTATAGAGTTTTTTCTATATTATCATATCTGTGGTGCAGATCATTTTTTACTTACGGTAAGAGTAGCAACGAGTTCGGGAAGGTCGGAGAAAGTTTTTTGTTTAAAGTTGAGCGACTTCATCATTTCGGTTGTTGTTGTGGGATGAAAGGCTCCTTGAAAGCCGAGTTTTTTGGCTTCATTTATGCGCTGTGCTGAATGTGCAACAGCGCGGGTAGCTCCTGAAAGACTGACTTCACCAAAATAGACATAATCCGTTGGCAATGCGATATTGGCAAGAGAAGATACCAAAGCAGCGGCTACAGCTAAATCAGCAGCGGGTTCTGATATGCGATAGCCACCTGCCACGTTCAGATAGACATCATGCTGTCCAAAACGAATGCCACAATGGGCTTCTAAAACGGCAAGAATCATAGAAAGACGATTTCCATCCCATCCGACAACCGCACGTCTTGGTGTCCCAAGGGAAGAAGGAGCAACAAGCGCTTGAATTTCTACGAGTATCGGGCGTGTTCCTTCCATACCGGCGAAAACAGCAGCGCCTGGGGCTTTTTCATTACGTTCTCCTAAAAACAATTCGGATGGATTTATCACTTCGCGTAATCCTTTATCAGACATTTCAAAGACACCAATTTCATCTGTTGGTCCGAAGCGATTTTTTACAGTTCTAAGAATGCGATAATGATGTCCTCCTTCACCCTCAAAATAGAGAACGCCATCAACCATATGTTCAACGACCCGAGGACCAGCAATTTGTCCATCTTTTGTAACATGCCCAACAAGAACAACGGCGGCTCCTGTTTTCTTGGCAAAGCGGATCATTGCCTGAGCACCGATACGTACTTGTGTGACAGTGCCAGGTGCTGAATCTGCTGTATCTGACCATAGGGTTTGAATCGAATCGATAATCACCATATCAAGGTTTTTATGTTCGCTTAAGGTTGCCAGAATATCTTCAACATTGGTTTCAGCAGCAAGTTTCACCTCTGTATTGTTAGCTTCAAGCCTTTGTGCGCGCAGACAAATTTGCGCAATAGCCTCTTCACCTGAAACATAGATGACATTATATCCTTTACGTGATAAAGCAGCAGCTGTTTGTGTCAGCAATGTTGATTTACCAATACCCGGATCACCTCCAACAAGGAGTGCCGATCCACGGACAAAGCCCCCACCGGTAACACGATCAAGTTCCGCAATACCAGAATAAATACGTGGAGCATCTTGGATATCTCCAGAAAGAGATGTAAGGGCAACGATGCGTCCTTTACGCGTATTCTGCTTAGGACCACTTCCTATGCCGCCATTTATATTTTCTTCGATAAGGGAATTCCATTCTCCACAAGCACTACATTTTCCTGCCCAACGAGAATGAACAGTGCCACAATTTTGACAGATAAATTGAATACGATTACGTACCATGTTGATTTAACCAATTTGCTCTGGAAGATAATTGCTATCGGCAAGATCACTGAATCGTGTGAAATCAGATTGAAAGGCAAGGGGCACGATTCCTGTCGGCCCATGGCGCTGTTTTGCAATAATAACATCAGCTTTTCCAAAAGCTTTGTCCATTATTTCTTGCCATTTTGTATGTTCCAAGCTACCTAGTTTTGGTTCTTCATTTTTGAGATAATATTCTTCGCGATAGACAAACAGAACGATGTCGGCATCTTGCTCAATTGAACCAGATTCACGTAAATCTGAGAGCTGTGGACGTTTATCTGTTCTATTTTCTACTTGACGTGAAAGTTGAGAGAGAGCGATAATAGGAATATTCAATTCTTTTGCTAATGCTTTTAATCCTGTGGTAATTTCTGTGATCTCTTGAACACGATTTTCTGATGAACGCTTTGAACTGCTTGTCATGAGTTGGATATAGTCAATAAACAAGATATCTAAACCATGTTGCCGCTTGAGACGCCGCGCACGAGCAGCTAATTGCGTAATTGATATTCCCCCAGTTTGATCAATATAAAGTGGTGCCTTTTGTAGTTGGTTCACCGCACGAATAATTTTTGAAAATTGTTCATCTGAAATATTACCACGCCGAATATCAGAAGAAGAGACTTCTGTTTGTTCAGAAATAATACGTGTTGCAAGCTGTTCGGATGACATCTCAAGTGAGAAGAATCCCACAATGCCGCCTTCATTTTCTTGGATATTGGCATTACGATTATAAGCATTAGCAATATTAAAGGCAATATTGGTAGCCAGTGAGGTTTTACCCATACCAGGGCGCCCCGCAAGGATAATTAAGTCAGATGCTTGTAATCCTCCCATTTTTTCATCAAGTGTTTTAATATGGGTGGCTATCCCTGATAATTGTGAAGAGCGCTTTTTCGCAGCACTTGCCATATCGATAGCTTTTTTAATAGCCTCATTAAAATTTTCAAATCCACCTCCATATTTCCCTTTTTCTGCTAGCTCAAATAACTGATTTTCAACAGTTTCAATTTGTTGGGTAGGCGTAAGCTCTACAGGAGCATCAAAGGCTGTATTGACAACTTGAGTTCCAAGGTTAATCAAAGACCGTCGGATAAAAAGATCGTAAATGACGCGTCCATAATCTTCAGCGTTAATAATAGTGACTGCCTCTGTGGCTAAGCGAACAACATATTGGTATACAGTAATATCTCCAATTTTTTCTTCCATTTGGATATAGGGCTTGATTGTAACTGGATCTACACGTTTTCCTGTTTTAATAAGGTGAGATAAAACATGATAAATTTTTTGATGCAATGGTTCAAAAAAATGTTCTGGTTTTAGAAAATCTGAAACGCGGTCAAGAGAATCATTGTTGATAAAGATGGCACCAAGCAATGCCTGTTCAGCTTCAATATTATGCGGAAGTTGCCGAAAAGAAGGAGAATCCTCTTTCTTTGAAGAGCTGACATTAACAACGTTAGTTTCTTCCATAATATTTTTCCACTAAAATTCTAAGTCTAGCTACTTTAGGCGATAAATTGAAAATCGTATAATTAAAAGAATAGAGCGACAAATCTTCATTTTAAGTTAAAATTATATAATTTTTTAAAACTCTCTTTTCGTTCCTCATTTATCATTTGTGTATTATTTATATAACGTCTATCTATTTTATTTTATAATATGTGATTTTAAAGTGGAAGTTTTGCTACTCTAAATTTAAGTATTTTTAAGTTACTTAACCTTAAAATTCCAATATCTGTGTAAGTAGAATTATTTTTTTATAACTGAAATTATTTCAGATCATGTGAGGATATAATCAACTTAACGCTCATACAAACTTTAGCCTTAAGGGTAGGACTTTAAATTATTTTTGCTTTATATGCTGGAAGACAAAAGACATTTCCTCTTAATGATATTATCATTCTCGGCATATAATGCCTTTAAATAATATATTTCTAATTCTTTCATAAAAATTAGATTATTTATGTACGATAGCCATAAAATACTCACTTTTAAAGTGTGAGTATTTTATGAACAATATTTAAAATGGAATAAAAAATATAAAACACAAAGCAAAAATAGCAGTTAAGCTTCTTGATGAGAACTGTTTATATCGTTGTCATTAATTTCTTCTGCCAATAATTCTTCCTGACTTTCTTCTAATAATTCTTCTTGAATATTATATATTTCTTTAGCCGAAGTGAGAGTTTCACCTTCTGCTTGGCGTTGTGCTTCACTGGTAGAACGCGCAACGTTAATAATCACAGAAATTTGAACCTCTGGATGTAAGCTAAGAGTGATAGTGTGAAGACCGATCATTTTTATTGGATGATTAAGTTCGATTTGATTTCTTCCAATAGAAAAGCCTTCATCTGTTATGATTTCAGCAATATCACGTGTTGACACAGAACCATAAAGTTGTCCCGTTTCACCAGCAGAACGAACAACAATGAATGATTGTCCATCAAGTTTTTCAGCAATTTTTTGCGCTTCGCTTTTGCGTTCAAGATTACGTGCTTCAAGTTGTGCACGTTGTATCTCAAAATGTTTTTTATTAGCTTCATTTGCGCGTAAAGCTTTACCTTGAGGTAAGAGAAAATTACGCGCATAACCATCTTTAACTGAGACAATATCACCCATCTGACCAAGACGAGGAATGCGCTCAAGTAAAATAATATCCATAGTTTTTCCTTTCGAACAAATAAATTTAGTGGAGTTTTTTGCGTGATTGAAAATTGTATTGAATAGCAGCCCAAATTCCCATCAAAAGCATCATGAAAACAATAGGTGGAGTAAAAACGATTGTAAAAATAGCAATATAAACAAGAGAAAGTATAATAATTCGACCGTTTACCCCTTTTGTAATATTGTGAAGATATGCTAGACCGCTAATTAATATGATGACAATGTATGCAGTGCTAAAGATACGGGTACTCAAGTTAAGAGAAGCGCTCAGCTCAATCATCGATGCTATGCAAACAATAATGAAAATAATAATTCCAGAAATGGGAAGGCGGAGAGTTTGGCTCCAATCATCACGGGGTCTTTTCAGCCATTTCATATGTTGTGCTGCTATCATGGAAAAGTAAAGGTTACCAATGAGAAAAACCAAACTATAAACAGTCAAAGAAAAAGCAGTAAAAGTTGCTGTATGCGTCATTAAAAGCTCACTAAAAGCGCGTATATCGGCTTCTTTTATTGACTGTGATTGTTGCAGAGTTTGTGCTATGTTTTCGGTGATTTTTTTTGCAATGACGGGTGTGGATGGACGGGTTTGAACATAGAGCCCAATGAAAGTTGCTATAAGAGCGATAAAATTAGTTAAATGAAAAATAACCGATGATAATGGGTACCATATCAGTTCGTTTTCTTTTTGCGCTGGTCGTGCAAGCCCAAGAAGCCAAGAAGCATAGACAGCAGGAAGGAAAAAAAAGAACATAAAGCCAAGAGCAATATAGGTATTAGTGGTTATGATAAGAACAACAGTGGCACTTATGAGGGCGATGAGACTGGCTAATGTTCCTTGACCGAACGCAACAATAAAAATTGGCAATGAAAGAAAGCAGCCAAGAAGAAGAGAAAAAAAGGGCGCGATATTTGCAACATTGATAATTGCCATTCCTATAACAACAGCAAATAATCCTGCCAAAATACCAGTTAATATCTCATAAGTACGATCTTTTTTCATTTATTGCTGTCCTGCTTTCTGCAGTTAGAGGCGTGTCAATACCCCAACTTTGATATTTAATAGCTTAACATAGGATACAACAAGCTATTTTTAAACCATATAAGAAAAGCAACTGGAGAAACTCTCCAGTTGCTAGAGCGTATTAGATTGTTTACTTTATAACGTACGGCAGTAAGCCTAAAAAGCGAGCACGTTTGATAGCATTAGCTAATTCACGCTGTTTTTTCTGACTAACAGCAGTAATCCGTGAAGGAACAATTTTCCCACGTTCGGAAATATAGCGTTGTAACAACTTGATGTCTTTATAATCAATTTTGGGAGCATTGGTCCCTGAAAAAGGACATGTTTTACGACGACGATGAAAGGGGCGACGTGCAGAGTTTTGATTAGTGTCAGTCATCATTCTACCTCTTCTATAGCATTTTCACGTTGACGACGTGGAAAACGAGGACGCTCTTCATCGTGTCCAATGTGACTACTGCGATCAAGGTGTGAGAGCATAGCAGATTTTTCTTTTTCGTGTTTTTCTACGCGAATGGTCATATAACGCAAAATATCCTCATTGATGCGCATTTGACGCTCCACTTCAGCAATTGCTGAAGCTGGTGCATCAATATTGACCAAGACATAATAAGCTTTACGATTTTTACGAATACGATAAGCAAGAGGACGAAGTCCCCAATTTTCTATACGCCCAACTTTTCCACCATGTGCTTCAATGACACCTTTGTAGAGACTCAAAAGTTCATCAACTTGCTGCGGTGCAATGTCTTGTCGGGCAAGGAACATATGTTCATAAAGAGCCATTGTTTTGCCTTTCTTCAATTAAATTTCACCGGTTTTAGCGCAAAGCCTCTGCGACTTGTCTTTTTTGGAAATCCAAAGAAGAAAGGACGCGTTTACAATTCGAGACATCTCAGAGCGGAGACACGGGAGGCCGGAAACATTGTATTTCCTACTGATTTTACAGCCCTCCGTTCAACCTCCGGCTAAAGTGCCGGCAACGAACACTTCATATCTACAAGTTATCTTTTAAAATAGCAAGTTTACGTACATAAAAAAATTGATTTATTAAATCTTGATATATTTTCAATATATTCTCTCTTCTACAAAGAGATGGTGCTGTACACTATAAGAATAAGGAGAGAAAAATGGGCTTTTTAAACCAGATTGATGTTACACTCTTTGAAATGTTTGTCGGCAATCATCAATCTTGGTCGATTTTAGTTTTGTTTAGTATTTTTTGTGCAAAGTTTTTAATTTATATTATTCCTCTCCATCTTTGTGCGTTGTGGTTTTGTGGTGGGGAGAGGGAGCGATGTGTCGTGCTAAGCATTTGCATGAGCATTTGTGCATCTCTTTTCATAGGTTATCTCATTTCTCTTTTTTATTTCCATCCTCGCCCATTTGTGGTAGGGTTGACGACACCGCTTATTCAACATCGTGCAACAGCTTCTTTTCCTAGTAATCATGCCTTGACCATTGCATCTTATGCAGCTAATTTTTATTTTTACCGATACAAAGTTGCTTTTAGATTTGCCGTAGTGTTTTTATGCTTAATCTGTTGGGCGCGCATCTTTGTGGGTGTACATTATCCCTTTGATATTTTAGCAGGGGCAATTTTAGGAAGTCTCATAAGTTTGGGTGTTATTCAGTTTATAGCACCTTATTTTCCTAAGTTTTTATATCAAATTCCGCCTTTAAAATATAATTTTAAGTGTGGTATTCGTTTTAAATAAAGGGCTTTATCTTGATTTGTGCGGATGAATAAGGTCAAAAGAAAATAATTTAATTGTACAGTTTTAGGAGTTGATAAATGGGTGCAGCTTTTATTTTTCCAGGGCAGGGGAGTCAACTTGTTGGTATGGGAAAGGCGCTTACAGAGCAATTTATTGCCGCACGGATGGTTTTCGAGGAAGTTGATGATGCTTTGGGTGAGAAATTATCAAAGATTATTTTTGAAGGACCAGCAGATGTTTTAACGTTAACAGCAAATGCACAGCCGGCATTAATGGCTGTATCTATGGCTGTCATTCGTGTGATGAAACAATTAGGGCTTCGTATAGAAGACAAGGTAAGATTTGTTGCTGGTCATTCTTTAGGCGAATATTCGGCTCTTTGTGCTGCTGATACATTTACTCTCACAGATACGGCAAGGCTTTTGCGTACTCGTGGCAATGCTATGCAGGCTGCTGTCGCGGTTGGAGAAGGTTCTATGGCTGCATTAATTGGTTTAGAAGAGCACATTGTGGAAGAAATTTGCAAAACTGTTTCTGGAGAAGGACTATGTCAGATTGCTAATGATAATGGTGGTGGGCAAATTGTTATTTCAGGTAAAGCAAAAGCAGTTGAGACAGCGGTAGAGATTGCATCAACAAAAGGTGCAAAACGTGCACTTCTTCTTCCAGTTTCTGCACCTTTTCATTCGTCTTTAATGCAGCCTGCTGCTGATGCCATGAAGAAAGCGCTTTTGACTGTTAATAAAATGGAACCTATTGTTCCTTTAATTGCCAATGTTTCTGTTACACCAGAAAAGGATCCAGAACGTATTGCTACTCTTCTTGTCCAACAAGTGACGGGGAGGGTGAGGTGGCGTGAAACAATAGAATGGATCGGGGCTAATGGGGTTGATACGCTTTTTGAAGTTGGTTCTGGAAAAGTATTAACAGGTTTAACGCGTCGTATTAACAAGGATATAAAAGGGGTAACTATTGGAACAGTTGATGAAATAGAATCAGCGCTAGGTATGCTTGGCGTTTAATCTATAAGGAGTTTAAAAATGTTTAAATTAACAGGGCGTAAAGCTCTTATAACGGGGGCATCAGGAGGAATTGGTGAGGCAATTGCACGCTGCTTTCATGCACAAGGAGCCATTGTTGGACTTCATGGAACACGTGAAGAAAAGCTTAGAGAAGTGGCAGCAGAATTAGGGCAGAATGTTTTTGTATTTCCCGCTAATCTTTCTGAACGCCAATCGATTAGACAATTGGTTGAAGTTTCAGAAAGAGAAATGGATGGCGTCGATATTTTGGTTAACAATGCTGGAATCACTAAGGATGGTCTTTTTGTGCGTATGCAAGATAAAGATTGGGATGATGTTTTAGAAGTTAACCTAACAGCTGCTTCTCTTTTGACGCGTGAATTAATACATTCTATGATGCGCCGCCGTTATGGAAGGATTATTAACATTACATCTGTTGTTGGTGTTGTGGGAAACCCTGGACAAACAAATTATTGTGCTGCAAAAGCAGGCTTGATAGGTTTTTCTAAAGCATTGGCACAAGAAATTGCTTCGCGAAACATCACTGTCAATTGTATTGCTCCAGGATTTATTAAATCCGCGATGACAGACAAGCTTAATGAAAAGCAAAAAGAAGCCATTATGGCTGCGATTCCGATGAAGCGTATGGGAAGTGGGCAAGAAATAGCCGCTGCTGCTGTTTATTTAGCAAGCGATGAAGCAGCCTATACGACAGGTCAAACACTCCATATCAATGGTGGAATGGCAATGATTTGAGTATTTGTTTTATTCCACATTGATTTATGAGTTGTATTATTTTAGATAGTAACGATTGAAATGGATAGATGCATCTATTTCTTTAATATGGTCGTTGATCAATTGATGTCGGAATGTCAGATTGGTTCATTTTGTAGGGGATATCCACAGGATGTTTTAAATCATTACTAAAATCTTTTAAAGTAATGCATCTATTGCTTGATTAGATGAACCGATATAGTTAACCAAATTATAGGAAAATATAAATTCGAGGATTTCAACATGAGTGATACAGTAGAGCGCGTTAAGAAAATTATCGTGGAACATCTTGGGGTTAATGCTGATAAAGTTGTAGAAAATGCAAGCTTTATCGATGATCTAGGGGCTGATAGCCTTGATACGGTTGAACTCGTTATGGCTTTTGAAGAAGAGTTTGGGGTAGAAATTCCAGATGAAGCTGCTGAAACGATTTTCACAGTTGGCGATGCAGTCAAGTTCATTGATAAAGCTTCTGCGTGATTACTAAAGGGCAAAGGCATGAATTGCTTTTGCCTATATTCTTCGGAGCTCTTTTGAAAAGAGAGCTTTGAGAGGTGAAGTTTAGTTCAAGGTTAGAAGTTATGAGACGTGTTGTTGTTACTGGTTTAGGGTTGGTATCTCCATTAGCTGGTAATACTGAATATAGTTGGAAACGACTTCTTGAAGGAAGAAGTGGTGTCCGACGTATCACAGAGTTTGATGTGTCAGATTTGCCATGCCAGATTGCTGCGCGTATCCCCTTAGGGGATGGAACAGAGGGGACTTATAATGCTGATTTGTATATGGAACCTAAAGAGCAACGTAAAGTTGATGCATTTATTGTTTATGCAATGGCTGCTGCTAACCAAGCGCTTGCAGATGCCGAATGGTTTCCTAAGAGTGATGAAGATCAGATTTGTACAGGTGTGTTAATTGGTTCGGGAATTGGGGGAGTTGAGGGTATTGTTGAAGCTGGTTATACGCTTCGTGATAAGGGCCCACGTCGTGTTTCTCCTTTTTTTATTCCAGGTCGTTTGATTAATCTTGCTTCTGGTTATGTGTCTATTCAATATGGTTTACGGGGGCCTAATCATTCTGTTGTAACGGCTTGTTCAACAGGGGCGCATGCGATTGGTGATGCGGCACGTTTGATTATGTTTGGTGATGCAGATGTCATGGTGGCAGGGGGGGCTGAATCTCCGATAAATCGGATATCTCTTGCAGGTTTTGCAGCTTGTAGAGCTCTTTCCACTTGTCGCAATGATGATCCTGAACGGGCGTCACGTCCTTATGATACTGATCGTGATGGTTTTGTGATGGGAGAAGGAGCGGCAGTTGTTGTTTTAGAAGAGCTGGAACATGCCAAAAAACGAGGAGCGCGTATTTATGCTGAGGTTATTGGCTATGGTTTATCTGGTGACGCTTACCACATTACAGCGCCTTCAGAAAGTGGTGAAGGGGCTCAGCGTAGTATGATAGCTGCTCTTAAGCGTGCACAAGTGAATGTGAGTGAACTTGATTATATTAATGCTCATGGTACATCTACGATGGCTGATTCCATAGAGCTAGCGGCTGTTGAGCGTGTTTTAGGGAGTTATGCACCACAAGTTTCTATGTCATCAACGAAATCATCTATCGGGCATTTACTTGGTGCAGCCGGTGCTGCTGAGGCTATTTTTTCTATTTTAGCTATACGTGATAATATAGCCCCAGCGACACTTAATCTTGACAATCCATCGATTGAAACGAAAATCGATCTTGTGCCACACAAACCGCGTGAACGAAAGATTGATACGATTCTTTCTAATTCTTTTGGATTTGGTGGGACAAATGCATCGTTGGTGATGCGACGTTTTAGGGGATAATAAGTATTTTTATTTAATTTTTGCTTTTGAGTTTTCTATTTTATTATAAGGTGAATGAGAAATTATAATATTATCCTTAATCGCTATTGAGGGGTTATGTCCGATGTGAAAAATGGAAATCATTAAAGGACGTAAGTGATTCCTCTTCGAATCATTTAGCAGATAGTTATGACATGTTAATACATAAAAAACGAAAGAAATCATCTATCGTCCGTAATCCGTTGGTCATTCTCGGTCATTTTTTTCTTATGCTGATTGTGATTATTCTTTTTGCCATAAGTATTCCTCTTTATATTGGAAAAAGTATTTTTGAAGAAAAGGGAAAAATTGAGGAAGAACAAATTGTTCTTATCCATCCTGGTACCGGAATTCGTGAAATTGCTTCATTGCTAGAAAAACGTGGTTTCATTCGATCATCAGATATTTTTGTTTATGGGGTTGGTTATCACCAAAAAACAACGCATCTGAAGGCTGGTGAATATTTAATTCCAGCTCATGCTTCGATGCAGGATATTATGGATATTCTTGTGAAAGGAAAATCTATAGAGTATACATTTACAGTACCTGAAGGTTTAACGGTTCAGCAAGTTTTCGATCGATTAGCTGCGAATGAAATTTTGATTGGAGACCTTCCAAAAATTTTGCCTCCAGAAGGTTATTTAATGACGGATACTGTTCGTTTTATTCGGGGAACAACGCGTAAAGAGATTGTAAACAGGTTGCGTGAAGGACAGACAAAATTAATTCATGCTATATGGGCTACGCGTTCACCTGATTTACCCATTAAATCAATTGATGAATTTGTTATATTAGCCTCAATTGTTGAGAAAGAAACGGGAATTGCAGCAGAAAGACCAATGGTTGCTGCGGTATTTTATAACCGCCTTACAAAGCATATGCGTCTTCAATCGGATCCAACAGTAATTTATGGTCTCTTCGGAGGAAAAGGAAAACCATCCGGTCGTGCAATTTATCGTTCAGATCTTGAGAAGGAAACACCATATAATACTTATAAAATTAATGGTTTGCCCCCAACGGCTATTGCAAATCCAGGTCGGGATTCTTTAAAAGCGGTGGCACATCCACCAAGCAGTGATGCACTTTATTTTGTTGCTGATGGTTCAGGAGGGCATGTTTTTTCTCGAACTTTAGAGGAACATAATATGAATGTTCGCAAGTGGCGAGAATTAAAGGCAAAACATTGAATTTATAGTGATAACACATCTTTTTGCATCGTAAATGAGAATCCCAAATATAGTAAAATTTTTCTATTTAAACTTTTTATGAGAATGATAAAAAATCATTTTCTTGTCTGTCACAAGTGGGATTGGCGTATGGATAAAAATATTTAAGAAAGAAGTGAATATACTGCTAATACCTTATCTCAAAAAAGAGCAAAATAACATTGAGAATTGCTAAGAAAACACATTGATTAGGGGAGAGGTTGAGATAATGTATAATTCAAATTTTGGAGAAACATTTATGAACAAAGTAGAGTGATGTAATGACAGTCTTTGAAAGTAAATTGAGTGCTATAAAAATAAATCAACGCCGCGGTTTTTTATTTATTCTCTCTTCACCTTCAGGTGCTGGTAAATCAACAATTTCTCGATTACTTCTAGAAGATGGACAATTAGAGCTTTCCGTAAGTATGACCACAAGGAAAAGGCGTCCTAGTGAAGTAGATGGGCTACATTATCACTTTATTTCAAAGGAAGAGTTTGAATATAAGCGTGATAGAGATGAATTTATTGAATGGGCAGAAGTTCACGGAAATTATTATGGCACTTTGCGTGAAACTGTTGAAAACGCATTGAATGCTGGCCATGATATGTTATTTGATATTGATTATCAAGGTACCGAGCAGCTGCAAAAAAAGATGCTAGGAGACACTGTATCTGTTTTTATCCTTCCACCATCAATGAAAGAGCTTGTTTCGCGTTTACATCGTCGAGCAGAAGATAGTCAAGATATCATCAATTTGCGATTGGAAAATGCACGAACGGAGTTAAAGCATTGGCGTTCTTATGATTATGTTGTGATTAACGAAGATTTAGATCAGTCTTTATCTTTTATTAAATCAATTTATTTAGCTGAAACCGTAAAACGTGAGCGTTGTTCTTATCTTGGCTCTTTTGTTGATGGGCTTATTGCTGAAAAAATCGATAAATGTTGTGATTAAAAAAGGTTTCATAACACAAAGTGTATTTTTTAGAGCACTAGATGCGCTAGAGTTACAAATTCAGAAACCGAGAGCGTTTCAGCACGGCGCATTCCATCAATTCCAGCTTTTTCTAATAGCACTTCACCTCCAAGTGTTTTGAGATTTTGACGAAGCATTTTTCGTCTTTGCCCAAAGGCGGTTTTTGTGACGAGGCTTAGTTTTTGTGCAGAGCAGGCAAGAGGTTGTGTTCGTGGAATAATATGAACAACGGAAGATGTTACTTTAGGTATTGGTATGAAGGCTTGAGGGGGTACATCGAAAGCAATTTTAGCAGTAGTACGCCAGCCAGTTAAGACACTAAGACGTCCATAATGAGTAGATTGAGGTTTAGCTGTAATCCGTTTGGCAACTTCACGTTGAAACATCAATGTCATTGATTCATAAAAAGGAGGCCATGGTTCAGTCAAAAGCCAATTTAATAAGAGTTTTGTCCCAATATTATAGGGAAGATTTGCAATAATACGAGGTTTTTCTGGGCTTGTTTCAAAGAGTTTTGAGAAGTCTTGCTTTAGTGCATCATTACAAATAACTTTTAATTTTTTAGGATAGTGTTTTTCTATTTCTAAGAGAGCCGGTATGCAGCGCTCATCGCGTTCTATTGCTGTTACAATGGCACCCTTTGCTAGCAAGGCACGTGTGAGACCTCCAGGACCAGGACCAATTTCAAGAACAGGTTTTCCTTCTATATTGCCTGCTTGATGAGCAATTTTAGATGTTAAATTAAGATCAAAAAGAAAATTCTGCCCCAAAGATTTATGCGCTTGTAATCCATATATATCAATGACCTCACGCAGAGGAGGGAGATTATCTATTGGCATGGTATTAAACTATTTTTTGCAAGTTGATTTGCAAGTTTAAGAGCAGCAATAAAGCTTTCGGGAGAGGCTATCCCTTTATCAGCAATGTCAAAAGCAGTTCCGTGATCTGGAGACGTGCGAATAAAAGGTAGACCTAACGTGACATTAACAGTGCTGTCAAAGTCTAATGTCTTAACAGGGATAAGGGCTTGATCATGATACATACAAATGGCAACGTCATATGCCTTTCTTGCACATTCATGGAACATTGTGTCGGCAGGTAGCGGGCCTGCAATATTGAGTCCTTTCTTTTTAAGATATTCAATAGCAGGAGTGATAACTTCAATATCTTCTTTGCCCATTGCACCTCCTTCTCCAGCATGAGGATTAAGACCAGCAACAGCTAGTCGGGGTGACGTTATTTTAAACCGTGTTTTTAAGTCACATTCAGTAATAAGTACCGTTTGAATAATTAAATCACGGGTAAGCTGTGAAGGAACATTTTTAAATGGAATATGAACAGTTATTGGTACTGTTTTTAATCGAGGTCCTGCTAACATCATAACTGGATGATAGTATTTATGAAAAGCTTTATGGGCTAAATCAGCTAAAAATTCTGTATGACCTGGAAATTGAAAACCGGCATCATAAAGATTCTTTTTTGCAATAGGACAAGTGATAAGTGCACATGCATGGCCATTTTGAATCAATTGAACACAGCGTTTAATTGCTTCAATAATTCCAGCGGCATTATTCGATGAAGGTATACCTAATTGATCACTTTGTTTGTTTTTTAACGGGATGATAGGAAGAGCGTTTTGAAAATTTTTTGCAGGATTATTGATTAAAACAGATTGCACCTCAACATCAATCTGTAAAAAACGAGCGCGCGAACGAATAACATCTGGATCAGCAAGAAGTACAAAAGGCGGAATTTGGCGCGTAACACGCAAATTCCACGCTTTTAATACTATTTCAGGACCAATACCGGCAGGATCACCACCACTAACAATAAGAGCAGCCATTATGAATTTTGAATGCGTGCCACTCGCCGCAGTTCTCCTAAATATTTGTCGCTTAATTCTTCAAGTTTTTGCGGGCTTCTTTTTTTACTATCTTGAAGAGAAAATATCAGTCGAGCGACATAATCATCAGAAACTCTTTTTATTTTGCAGACAGCAATTGCTTCAATTCCATCAGATGTTTCTTGTAATTTTGTCATTTTTCCAGCAGGCGTTTCAAGAATAGCTTGTTCCCATGCATTAGGAAGTTGTGGCTCCAGAAACTTTCCTAAGTGGCGGATAGTAACGTCTAAAATACCTCTTGCTTGATTGTGAGCATTGGCACATCCACGGAAATGTGCGCGAAAATTACTTGCTTCTCTTTGACGTCTTTCAAAGATCTCTGAACGACGATGTGCAGGAATGACAAAAACAATTCGCTGTAATGTATATTCGTTGGTTGAAGGTTTTACACCACCATTTTTTAATATTCTGCGTACAGCTTCTTGTTCGCTAATCATACCTGTTTCAGCTTGATAGCGTGCGCTAACAAGACGCCCCCATCCTATTTGTCCACGGATGTAATCTTTAAAGTGTTGCACTGTGATCTCAGTTTGGATCAGAATCTGGTTGAGCTGATCAATCGTCATATTATTTTGTGTCGCAAAATTCTCAAAAGCTCTATCAACTTCATCATTGCTTACTTCAATATTAAGACGTTTTATTTCAATATTTTTTAGCTTTTCGTCAATAAGCTCTTTTTTAGCCTGTGCCACCAAATTGCCTTGCTTTTGTTGTAATCTGAGAAAAGCAAGGCGTCTTTGTATATCATAATTTGTGATGGGGTTGCCATTAACTGTAACAACAATAGAAGTCTGCGCAAAGACTGTCGGAATCAAAAATCCATTTATTAACAGGCTACTTACGCTCAAAGACGCAATATAAAATAAAGCAAGAAAACGCTTTTTCAATTTATTCATGTAAATAGGCTTTCGCATTGTTTATTAATTCTCATCAACAACTTAAAATACACGCTTTCTTTCATAAAAACAATGATAAGTTAAATGACTGATACATTCCCTTTATAAATTAATCTATCTTTTTTCCGATATCTGCAATCGTACGCAATGAAAGAGAGAAATTAAAGTTTTGCAAGGGTGCTTTCCTGCCTGGATTCGTTACCTGTTGATAACCGAATGTTAACCCGAAACATTCATCCATATAACTCAAGCTAATTCCTCGCTTTATAAATGTACCAGATACTAAATCATAACCGGCGTTGCTATTAATGGACCAATAATCTGCCAATTTAAGTCCTGTTTGAAAAGAAATTTCTTGGCGCTCTTGAGAATATTCATAATCTGGTTGCTTTGCGATATAGGCATATTGTAGAGCTGCCCAAAAATTTTGCCATTTTTGTGATGCTTCGATTTCACTACGGCGGATTTTTCCTGTTTTTTTGTCAAAGCGTCCACGCGTTTCTAAGGAAAAACCACTTTTATGGGTTGTACCAAACATTGCAACATAGTCTGAACGTTTTGCCTCTAAGCTAGAATGAGTACCGACATTGATAAAGTCCTTTTCTGCAAAAGAATTCTTTCCTGCTAGATGAAAGGATTGTCCAATGAGACCATAAAGAGACCAATTATCATTAAGGCTTCCAGAATATCTTATACCTATATTGGCTCTTGTACCACCTTCTACACGATCATAACCAGAAAATTTGTCTCGTTGAAAGAGAGTGGTTGCATCAAAGACAAAGCTTTGAGCATCTTCATTAGGAATTTGTCCAATATATTGTTCATTATTGCGTATAAAAATTTGTGCAGTTGGTTCTATAATATGTGTAGAATGATCAGCTGTAATGAGGAAGGGATAGCGTAGTTCCAACCCTGCTGTTGCCATGCCACGAATTGCTGAACCATGAATTGCGGATAAGGCATTGTTTTCTATAGAATCTGTGTGATTTTCTCTTGCATTGGTTGTAATGATATCAGCTCGTAGAGAGAGAAGAGGGGTTAAGATGAGTCCGTTGTGCGTGTTGAAGCGCTTTTTCCACTGAAGCTCGTTTGTTAAACGTAAACTATTTCCAGCCATACCAGAAAGTTTTACTGTGTTGAGAGGGTTTCCGTTCTGGTCGGGTGAACTGAAGTCAGCATGGCGACGATAAACTGATTGCATATTACTATGGAAGGTAAGCTCTCCATTATAAATGGGTTCATCTGGTGTGAAAAAATAATCGATGCGTGGTAAGACCCACGCTTGCCGAGAGTGACGTTCATAATGAGGATCATTCAATATTGAATCTTGAACTTTAAAATGATAAAAACGCATATCAAAATAATTTTTTCCTGCAAGACCATTCAGATAGATCTGAGAAAGTTGTGTAGGATTGTTATAGTTTTCAAGTTTATAGGCACGACTAAAATGCCGATCTGATTGTGCAAGAATATCCCATCCATAAGTCCAGTGTGAATTAATACGAAAATCCCCCTTTGTCGCCAGCATATAACGGTTTTTATGTTGGGCATCAATCGTATCATTATCAAATCTATGCGGTTTCATTTGATATATATGAGCAAAGCGAATGTTATAACGTCCCGTTTTTAAACGCTGACGCCATTCCCCTTCGGTTAAAAGCCCTTGTTGGGTATAAACCGTAGAAGAAAGGGTAAAATCATAATGGGGGGCGAGATTCCAGAAATAAGAATTCTTTATCCCCATACCGAGATAATCAGTATAAAAAAAATGAGGAGTAAGCAGACCGCTAGCACGCCTAACAGTTGGATCATAGATCTCAAAATTTGGAAATTTTATAATCGGTACACCAAAAACTTCAAAACTGCTATTTTCAAACCGAATTTTTTTGATGCTATTATTCCATATGATCTTTCTTGCTTTAATTTTCCATAGGACGTCTCGATCTGGTTTATAAGAGCAAGGTTCACAGGCTGTATAGGTTGCATTTTCAAAGACTGTTATGTGGTTGTGTTTGCGTGTAGCATTTTGGGCTGAAAAGTGAACATTGTTGGCTGTATCAATACGTAAGGCGTTTACAAAACCCTCGCCAAGATCTTTGGTCATATCAATTTGGTTGGAATAAATTTTATTACCATCCTTTTGAGTAATTTCAACGTTCCCTTGTGCTATAAGCCGTCCTGTTTTTTGATTGTAAATAATTTTTTGAGCGACAACTTTATTGCCATCATATTCGATTTGAACATTACCGTGTGCAGAAACAGTGTTTTCATCACGATTGTAGATGAGTTCATCCGCAGAGAGCAAAAGAGGAGGTTCCGGATTTTGAATGCGACTTTGAGAAGGAGATAGAAGGCTTTGAGCGTGCGCACAATAAGACAAAGCACTTCCTAAAATAACCCCTATAACACTTTTAAAAGCGAGAGCACTTAATTTTGTTAAAATAGTTTTTTTAAGTGTTAATGCTTTCACTTAGCCATCCTCTTTATGAAGTAAAAAAGAGATTCCTAAGAATAACGCAATAACAACGGGTGTCCAAGCTGCAATAATTGGTGGAATATATCCAGCATTACCAAAAGCTTGAACAAGTACGGAAATAACATAAAGCATAAACCCAGCTATTACGCCACCAAGAATCAACATTCTAGATTGCCCAAAACGTGTAAAATTTAAAGATACAGTTGCTGCAATGAGGGTCATTGCCACAAGCAATGCCGGTAATGCAATCAAAGATTGAAAATACATATCAAAATTATTAGCAGAATAGCCAAATGAACGTGCAATCATAATTTTTTTTGGCAATTGGTAAAATGGAATAGTTGCGGGATTCACTAAACGTTCCGTTAAAAATTCAGGTTTTAGATTGGTTTTTATTTGCAACACGGTAAATTTTTCAGGAGGATGCCCTATTTTATAGATTGTTCCATTTGTTAATAGCCAAAATCCATTAGTCAAGGTTGCTTTTGGGGCGTTAATCCAATTTTTGACGGTTGCGTTGTCATTGTATTGTACAAAGGTTGCATCGAGAAGAGAAAGTCCTTGATCGGTGATAGATTTGGCACCAATGGTTGTTCTGCCTAAATTTGTACGTTGTGTTAACCAGTGGATACTTGTATTGTGAAGAGGTGTTAGTACATTGTGATTGCGCCATTCAGTCATCTTTTTTTCTGCTTGAGAAAATCCCCATGCAGCAAGTGGATTAATGAGAAGAATTGAAAATAATCCCAAAAGAAAAGCTCCAAAACAAGCTGGCATAAGAAATTGCCATGCAGAAACACCGATTGAACGAGTCACTACAAGTTCAAGTTTTTTGTTGAGCGAGATAAGCGTTGCCATTGCAGAAAAGAGTGCAATGAAAGGGATAAGTTGTTGCATGATAAAAGGGATGCGTAAAGCAGAGAGGAAAAATGCATCTTTTGCTGTATAATGCGGAAGGGAAGATAGCCTACCGGAATTCTCTGTGAAATCGATTAAAAGAGCAAGAACAAAAATGCTTCCCCAGAAATAACAAGTTATTTTAAGATACCGTATAAAAAAATATCGTCCAAGTGTCCACCCAATCATGATATTTTATCCGAGGAATCTTGAGATTTTCGCTGTTCAAATTTGTTCATTATTTTTTGAAAAGCGATTTGAAGTATCTCATTAACTTTTGTGGGAAGCCCAATTTTATGATTCGTTAAAAGCATAAAAAAGACAAATGCACTTGTTCCTATGGGTATAATATAAAGGAGAGGAACGTATGCAAGATCGCTTTTTGATTTTTCTGCGAAAAAATATCCTATCCAATACACCAGAAAAGAAAGGGCAATTGCCGAGAGATTTGCGGAATGACGAGCTTGTCGATGGGAGCGTACATCTCCTGCCGCTGCTAATGCAATAAGTGAAAAAACAATAGGGTAGAGCCATTGTGTTAATCTGCGGTGAAATTCAGCTTTATATTGGAGTGGTTTTCGTTGATAGTAGGGATCTTTTGGGTCAGGGTTTTGTAAATAAGAAAGAGACTGATCTTTTGGATAAAGAGTAGGTGTTTTATCACTGGGGATAAACTCTCCTAGGCTAAAAGTATATGAGCTAAATTGCACGATTGAAACACTGTTATTTTGATGATTGACTCTTTCTATTTCACCGTTATTGAGAACCAGAAAACTGCCGTTTTTATTGCTCACAATGGATGCGTCTGTTGCATAATAAAAAAGATCAGTCTTAGGATCACGCTGGTCGGCAATGAAAAGGCGTTCAAGTGTTCCGTTTGGATTTCGTTCGCCAATTTCTATGTAAAGGTTATTGGCGAGTTTTTGAAAGCTCCCTTCACTAATGAATAGATTAATAAGATCAAAATGAGCGCTTGCTAGCATTTGTCGCATATGAAGACGCGCTTGAGGAACAACAAAATTAGCTATAGAAAAGGAGATACAGGATGCAACAATAGCAAGAAGAAGGATAGGTTTCCAAACAGTACTTTTAGGAAAACCAGAGGCATTGATGACAGCAAATTCTGAGTCTTGATGCATTGCTGAGAGGATGGTTGTAACTGCGATCACTAATGCAAATGGAATGACAAGAAAAATAACAGAAGGAACCAATGAAAGTGAAAATTGTAAGACTGTGAGGAGTGTTTGTTTACTTGTTGTGAGAAAGTTTATCCGTGCAAGAATTTGTATAGTCCAACTAACGCCCACTGCTGCAATCATGACAGAACTAAACAAAACAAGGACACGTTTCAGGATGTAGAACTCAATAATACGCATAAATTGGGGAAAATCCTCAGTCTTTAATTCGATAGCAAATATTTTTACTGCTTTCGGTTAAAATGTAATAAAGTTTGAAAAAATATCCTTTCATGAATTGGATATTTTTACCAAATAAATAATATCAAATTGCCTATGAGGTCCTCTTTAAATTTTCCGTACATTATATTTTATTTTCAACTATAGTCTACAAAGAATCTAGAAAATAACTTAAAAAACTTTTTTATTAACGTTGAAAATAAAAATTATTGTCTTTTAAAGACACGTGCAAAAAGATGATGCATCTCCATCAAAAAAGAGGGTTTATATCTTGAACCGTTTCCTTTGTATTAGAGATATAGAAGTTTTTTTAAAAAGATGTTAGCTTTTTTATAAAGAATGATGAAGGCTTAAGAGATTGGATATTTTATTCTATCATTTGACGCAGTCAACGCTGAAGGATATTTTGCCGACGCTTGTGGAGCGTGCATTGGCTCGTTTTGGTAAAGTAACAATACAATGTGTGAGTAAAGAACAACGCGATTCTATAGATATACATTTATGGGTTTATGCTGATGAATCATTTATTGGACATGGAACGGAGTGTGATCAATATTCAAACTTTCAGCCTGTATTTCTGACGACAGGACAAGAAAATCCGAATGATTCAAAGGTTCGTTTTCTCATAGAGGGAGCTGTTTGTTCGGATATTGATGCTTATCAACGGCTTGTCGTGATATTTGATGGTAGAAGTGAAGAGCAGTTGAATCTCGTTCGTGCACAGTGGAAAAAATATAAAATGGAAAATCATAATTTAACGTATTGGCAACAGACTGAAGATCGTCGCTGGGAAAAACAGGTTTAATGCGTCTCGTATCTATTGCTCTGATTTTTATAGGATTGCTGGGAATAGTAAATCCAGCACTTTTTATTACGGAAGGTTCAGGGGGAGGGCGTTGGGTTTTTATTGTGATTTTTCTTTTAGGCATGCTAAAGATATGGCCTATAATTAAAAAAACGAAACGCCATGATGATGATTATTGATCGAATTTTGCTTATTTTATGGGCTGTGATGTTGTCCTTCTTTTGCGTGTCGTGGTTGGGGACAACGCATATCTTATCAAAAATGTTTGCTGTTGCTTATATGAGTAATATTGCAGATTTTTTATTTTTCTTTTTGAGTGCATTGTTTGCGGGAATATTGTGGTGGAAAATACCTCAACCCCTGTCTTTAAAAACAAAACTGGCAGCATTTTTGCCGCCAGTCCTTATTTTATTCTTCGTTATTATATTTTAGTTGGATATTTCATCATCTGTAAATCCGACGAAGCAAATCAGTGAAATAAAAGAAGCAAGAAGCAAATAATAACCGATATAAGATGTATCGAAATGTTGCACCAGATATTCTGCAATATAAGGCGCGAGAGAAGCTCCTATGATAGCAGATAAATTGAAAGTGATAGAAGAACCGGTATATCGGATTGCTGTTGGGTATGGTGAAGCCAAAACAGCACCAAGAGGACTGTATATCATTCCCATGAGAGACAAACCAATAACAGACATTGCAAGGACTCCTATAACTCCAGAATTTAAGAAATAAGGAATTGCGAAAGAATAAATACCGGTGATGATTGTAATCCAAATCATCAAAGTTCTACGTCTAATACGGTCAGCGAGTTTTCCAGTGATGACAGTAAAAATCCCACAAAAAATAGCACCGACAATTTCGATTTGAAGAGCTTGATGAAATGGCAATTGCAGATGGTTTGTTGAATAGCTTAACAAATATGTAGTAACCAAGTAAAACAAAACAAAAGTTGCCATACCAGAAAATACTCCAAGAAATAGGATTCGTGGACATTTTAAAAAGACATCTATGATAGGAACTTTGACATGTTCTTTACTTTCAAGAGTTTTTTTGAATTGAACAGTTTCATTAATTGAAAGACGGACCCATAATCCTATAATCATAAAAACAACTGAAGCAATAAAAGGAATACGCCATCCCCAAGCTAAAAGTTCCGCACGATCAAGGAAATGCAACAGAGCTAAATAAACAGCAATAGATAAAAACAAACCTATTGAAACGCCTAATTGGGGGAACATCGCATACCAGCCGCGCTTTTCTGGAGGGGCATTTTCTGTTGCGAGTAAAACAGCGCCTCCCCATTCTCCTCCTAATCCCATTCCCTGTCCAATACGGCACAAGGTTAAGAGGAAAGGGGCAAACCACCCTGCTATTTCATAAGTAGGAAGAAAACCAATAATGACTGTTGAAAGACCCATTGTGAGAAGAGAAGCAATAAGTGTTGCTTTTCTTCCAATTTTATCCCCAAAATGTCCAAAAACAACTGATCCAAAAGGGCGGGCAAAAAAGGCTGCTCCAAATATTAGGAAAGATTGTAAAATGGCAGTCTGATCATTTTGTGTTGGAAAAAACACATGAGGAAATATAAGAGCTGCGGCAGTGCCAAAGACATAGAAATCGAAGAATTCAATTGTTGGTCCAATAAGGCTTGCAAATAAAATTCGACGAGGGGAGTTTCTGTTGCTTGTAGCTTTCATTTCTGAGTTTATAGACATGAATAGAATGTCCCTTTCAGTATATGACAAATCAAATAACGAGTTAACTGACTATAACTATAGAAATTTCAAATCAGTGTCGAGTCAATATTATGACACTTCGTTATATATTAGAACAATGATTATGGACTGATGAGTATGAATAAGTGTTCTATATATTATCCAAAATGAATAAAATAAAGACGCTGTTTTAAATGCTGTAGAAGATGGCAATAGGTGGCTATAAACGCAGCTCTCATTCACATTGCTGTTTCCTTTAAAGTTTAATGCCATTTTTATCTATTAAGGGATCAATCTTATTCGTAGATCAGTATTTAGTGTCTCAAAATATTAAAAATATTTTTATGGATGCAATTGCAACACTTTTAAAGTGTATCTAAAATAAATTAAATCTTTTAGTTGTGTATGCATTTTAAAACACAAGGTGTATATTTCGTCTATCATAGCTTAATCCATCGTATGCTTTGCTATCTTAAAAGACATGAGGTTGAGCAATTACGTTGTGTTGTTTTTGTCTATGCACTTTTTTCTAAATGGGGGAATTTAAATTTGAAATTATGGAGTGTGAATAATGCACCGCAAAATGAAATTAAGTTTTTATGCATTAATGACCAGTGGTTTTTTTGTCAAGATTGCGAGTGCAGATGGAGTAGCTACACCAAGAGAAAAGTTATTAACACCAGTAAGTATCAGTGAACATCTAGAAGAGACAAGAAAGTTGTTATCGGAAGTAAGGGGATTAAAAGAAAAAAAGGGGGGATCAAAAAGGATAGAGAATAAACAGAGAGCAGAAGGAAGTAATCCTTCAGAAGAGGGGAGGAAGAGATTAGAAAACCTATTCTTTGAAGTACTCACAAATTCAATAATTTATGATGATATTGCCGTTTATATTACTGACCGTGATTCTGAGGACTCTGGTAAAAAAGTAAATAGCTTTAATTATGAAGACGCTGGATATTCTATCAATAATACGGTTCAGGAGGGTGGAAAACTTTACATTGATGCAGCAAGTGTTAGCAGGGATACGACAATTGAGCATGGTGGGATTGAGTTTGTCCAAAACTTGAGCATTTCAGAATATGCCGCTGTTAAAAAAGGGGGTAAACAAATTGTTGAGAGTGGTGCAAATGCAGAAGGTACTAAAATTTATGGTGGCGAGCAGATTATTTTTGGTAAGGGAAGTTTTGGATCTGGTTTGTTGCGTAAAGATAAGGCAAGTAGTGCTTATAACACCGAAATTTATGCTGAAGATGGAATACTAGGACTACAAAGTGTCTATAGTGGGGGGATGGCTGTTGACACAAAGATTATGAGAGGCGGTGTCCAGAATCTTGATGGTGAAGAGAATTTTCATAACGGCTTTTCAGAAGATGCTGATACAGCCGATACAGAAGATGAAGATTTTACAATTAATGAGGGGGCTTTTGCACTGAGTAGCGAACTTTTTAAAAATGGTATGCAGAATATCTTTGCAGGAGGGAATGCGAGTGAAGTTACTTTATACGATAGAGCTATTCAGAATATATATGATTCTGGATATGCGGATAATCTAACTATTAAGCATCAAGCAAGGTCATGGGGT
The DNA here is from genome assembly GCF_042195515.1 of Bartonella sp. CB10SXKL. NCBI lineage: Bacteria > Pseudomonadati > Pseudomonadota > Alphaproteobacteria > Hyphomicrobiales > Bartonellaceae > Bartonella > Bartonella sp. CB10SXKL. The sequence continues at coordinate 212,241 of NZ_JBHION010000002.1, forward strand.
TTTGCTGGTGCGATATTAGGTGAAAATACAAATGTTCATGATTTTGGTAGTCTTTATCTTTATGCTGGGAATGGTGAAGCTGTTACGGAAGTAGAAAATCTTAATTTAAATGGAGAAGATAGCAAACTATACATTATTGCGTCTGAAGATAACGGCAAAAAACCTGAGATTAATGTTAAGAATTTAAAAGGAAGTGGCAGAGTTATTTTTACGTCTTTAGGGACGAATAAGCTCTATTCTCAACTTAATATTGATGATCTTTCAGGTTCTTTACATTTCGATTTTAATGTCAATTTTGCCAAGCAGCTTAGTGATTATCTTGTGATTAAAAAAAGGGGCTCTGGTTCTCACACAATAAGTGTGGCTGATTCTGGGCGTGAAATTACAAATTCTTCTTACAAAAAGCTTAAATTAATTACTGATCGCAGCGGAAATGCCCATTTTACTCTGACAAACACTTTTGGTGAAAAAATCGGAACTATTGATGCCGGAACCTATCGGTACAGTTTGAAACATAGAAACAATAAGGGTACTGGTAAAGTTTGGTACTTAGATGCAAACCACACCATTGATGAGACAACTTCTCAAGTTTTTGATAGTGTATTGAAACCATATACTGGTTCATCAAGTGATTTACTTACAGAACTCACAATTGATCAAGGAACAACTGTTTCTATTGCTGATCCTAGCTTTGACACGAGTAGCAAGGAAGTTGATAGCAATGGAGAAACTTCAATTAGTAATACAGTTAAAGATGGTGGAAAGCTTTCCGTTTATAGCGGTGGTTTTAGCTTGTATACGACAATTCAAAGAGGTGGCACTGAGCTTATTAAAACACAGGGTCTTTCACAGGATACTATTGTTCATAAAGGTGGGCAACAAAAGGTTGAAGATGGGGGAAAAGCTGAAGGGGCTAAAATTTACGGTGGTGAGCAGTTTGTTTCAGGAAAGTCTGATATCAAAGGTGAGATGGTAAGAAGCAGTGCCTATGACACTATCGTTTCTGGTAAAAATGGAGTGCTAGGATACCAGAATGTGTACGATGATGGAGAGGTGTTTAACACAAAGATCATGGAAGGAGGGATACAAAATCTTTATGTAGAAGAGGATCTAAACGATTATAGCAGTTTTGCATTTGATACGAAGGTCTTTTCTGGTGGAGAGCAACACATTTTAGCGGGGGGAATCGCGATTGGCGTTCTTTTACAAGGGAATGCTTTCCAAGCAATAGATTTAGGAGGCTATGTAAAGGATTTAATAATTAGAGATCAAGCACAATCGTGGTTACATTTTGGTGCAACATTAGAAGGAAGCACTATGATTCATGATTCTGGACGGATTTATCTTTATGCTGGTGCTGAGCGATCTCGTACTGAAGTAGAAAAAATTGTCTTAAATGGCAGAGATACAAAATTGTACGCGATTGCCTCTAATATAGATGGTGAAAGTTCTTTGATTGAGAATCTGAGTGGGAATGGTCGTGTTATTTTTACTTCTACCGTGTTTAATCCACATTACTCTAAACTTGAGATCAATGATCTTTCAGGGAGTTTACATTTTAGGTTGCATACTAATTTTGCAGAACAGCGCGGTGATTATCTTCTGATAAAACAAGGATCAGGTAATCACACCATAAGTGTTATCGATTCTGGTGTTGAAATGACCAATTCTCCTCTACAAGATCAGAATTTAGTTTTGGAGCTTGATTTAATTCATGTTCAAAGCGGAAATGCGCATTTTACTCTGACAGATTTTTCTGGTGAAGAGACTAGTACGATTGATGGTGGAGCCTACATGTATGGCTTAAAGACAAAAGATGATAATGGGGGAAAGACTTGGTCTTTGGCTACATCACAAATAACTTCTGCTCCTGTAATTTCTTCACCTCATGTGGAGTCGCCTATAGATAAGCTTCCTGAAAAAGAAGAAAATATGACATCGTCAAAAGATTTTAGTATCTCTGATGTAATTCATTACAGCATTGGGGAAGGTGGAGGAATTCTACAAAGCTCTTTGCTCGGTGATGATAACGTAGTTTATGTCTCTGATGATGGAGAGCAAGGTGTTCTTAAGAAGTCTATTAATAATACAATTCAGGGATCAGGAAGACTTTATGTTGAAGCTGGTGGTTTCAGTAAAAATACAACCATTGAAAATGGTGGTACTGAGATTGTAGGGGAACAGGGGGTCTCAGAATCTACGATTATTTACGAGGGTGGAAAACAAAAAGTGGAGGGGGGAGGCTCTGCATTGAGAGCTGAAATTTATGGTGGGGAGCAGCTTGTTTTCGGAAATGGTTATGTAAATGGTGGAATTGTGGGGAGCAGTGCTTATAACACGACACTTTATGGTCAAGGTGATACGCTGGGACAGCAGAATGTATATGATGATGGGATGGCTGTGGGAACAAAAGTGATGAGTGGAGGAGTACAAACTCTTGCTAAGTGGTTTCCTAATGATGATAACTTTGCAGAAAAAGCCGGCGGTTTAGCTGTAAATGCTGAAATCTTTTCAGAGGGTGTGCAGCGTGTTTTAGCAGGAGGTGAAGCAAATACAGTCATTTTACGCACTGGTGGTGTTCAAGAAGTCTATGCAGGTGGAATTGTAAAGAATCTAACGATTGAAGGTAATGCTAATTCATGGATTTCTCCTGGTGCAATATTAGGAGGAGAAATAAAAGTTCAGGATTTTGGTGGGCTCCATCTTGATGCTGGAGACGATGGTCAACAAACTATAGTAGAAAACATTGAATTAAATGGAGAAGACGCTCAATTATACTCCGTTGCTCGTGGGTTTGACGACAAAAGTACACGCATTCAGCAGTTAAGCGGTGTAGGAAAAGTCATTTTTACCTCTTTTGAAGATGATTTATATTACTCTCAGCTTTACATTGATAATCTAGCAGGGAGTCTACATTTTAACTTTAATGTTAGCCTTGCAGAAGAAAAAGGTGATTATCTCTTTATCAAGAATGGGAGTGGTTCTCACACAATAAGTATTTTAGATTCCGGTATTGAAATTGTTGATCCCTCTTCAACAGAACTTGATTTAATTTTTGATCAAAGTGGTGGCGCACATTTTACCCTGAGAAGCTTTTCTGGTGCAAATGTTAAAACTATTGATGGCGGAACCTATACGTATGGTTTAAAACAGAGAATTGATGAGGATGGGGGTGAAAAAGTTTGGTATTTATCTGCAGTATTTATTGATAATGTTTCATTTCTCAACAGTTTACCACGTAGTAGAAGCAGATCTGTGCGGCATTTAAATCAAAATCAATCAGTTTCTTCTCTTTCAACGATTGCAGCATCACAAGAGCATGCTATTAAATTGCCACGTCGAAGAAAAAACCGCCAAAACTTGAGTCAAAGATCTCCAGCTTTTGTTTCTCCAACTGTTTCCTCTCTTGGAAGTCACGTTATTGAAGTCTCAGGTCCAGCGAGTTCTCATCCTCTTTCTGCTGAAGAGCAACAAACTGCTGTTTCAGAATCTTCTCACTCTTTAGCCGATCAGATGATTGTGCGTCCAGTTCATAAAGAACAGCCTTCTCCACAATTGAGTGAGACGTTTTCAGTTTCTCACTTTTTGACCACGCCCTCTACAGATGCGGTATTGTCTATGTCTGTAGCTCCAGCGATGGTGTTTCACAACGAAATGCAAACAGTGCGTGCGGGAAGAGGGATTCTAGATAAAAGTAAAAAGAATGCAGCTTTATGGACCTATGCGATTAAATCTAAAGAGAGTATTGCGACAGAGCATATAGATTTTAAGTTAGATCAGACAGGTATTGTTTTAGGGATCAATGGTTTAAGCGAGTGGGAAAGTGGAGAATTTTATATAGGTGGTTTTGGCAGTTATGATCGTGTCCGTGTTGCGCATGCACGGGGGGGTATCAGTGGTATCAATACTTATGGTATTGGCGCTTATGTCACTTATTTGGATCATAGTGGATGGTATCTCGATGGTATTTTAAAATACAATCATTATCAAAATACTCTAAAGGCAGTTTCAACGAATGGTTTAGGGATTGAAGGAAGTTATAGGCAATGGGCGGTGGGCGCCTCCTTTGAAGCAGGTTATCGACTTCAGACGTCAAAGAACAGTTGGTTGCAGCCTTATGGACAATTTACATGGTTGCAAGTTGAGGGTAAAGAAATCAAGTTATCGAATGACATGACAGGTGACATGCGTCCATTCACTTCATTACGCAGTGAGGTTGGTTTATCTTTAGGATATGAATTTGGTTTTCACATGGATTCCTCATCGCTTGCGTATATTACAGCAGCATGGTTGCGTGAGAATAAAGATGACAATCAAACGTTAATTAATCAACGGCATTCATTTACCACGGACTTATCAGGGAATGCAGGTAAATTAGGAATAGGTTTAAGCAGTTTAGTGAGTGAGAAGTTAAAGTTATATGGTGAGGCCCATTATATTAAAGGGCGTAAAACAAAACAGTCCCTTCAGGGAATTATAGGTGTACGCTATAGTTTCTAAATATATGGTTATTTTTTAGTTATCTTTAAATATATGATTGTTTTTAAAGGTCTTTAATTAAAGGTTCAGAGAACAATTTTTCAGAGCACGCAGCTTCGTTGTTCATGATAAACTGTATACCCTTATATACTTGATTATGCATTACTTTTTATCTTTGATAAGAAAACTCCGAGAAAATGCTAAAGAAGCACTATAAGAGCGCTCTTATATTCTTGATCAAAAAAGTATTTAAAAACTATAAAGAGCGGTTTTTTATGAGATAAGGATGATTTTTAAGAAGGATTGTTGCAATCTAAGGTTGAAAATATATTTTGTAGAGCTAATTACGTTTAGTGTCTATGCAGGCGTGAAGGGGGAGGATATGGCTCTACAATATAAATGGAAACGACATTGTTGGATACTCATGTTGAGCAGCTGTTTTGTGCAAGCTGCTGCTGCAAATGAGGGGGGACCAGCACTTTTTTGTCAATCTTCAAGTTATGAAAATGATAAAGTATTTCAAGATCAATACAATGAGGATATGAAAACAGGCAGATGCATACTTGGAGCCTCTAATGATGCCATGGTAAGAACGCGCAATGAATTAGACTTTTTGAAAAAGCCTAGCGATTTTATCATGGATAAGGGTGCTAGAGTGTTTGCGAGTCAACAGGAACTTGACAGTAGTCATCGTGACAATGCTGGATATAATGCACAAGAACAAAATACTGCGTTTCTTAAAAAGCCTGAACTTATCTCCATTAAAGATGGGGCAATTTTAGAAAATTATATCCTTGATAATGAAGGTAAAGCATACATTTCAAATGATGGTGAGATTGATAGTCCAGGGCGATCCATTAATAACACTGTAAGGAATGGTGCAGAGCTTTATGTGTATGCAGGAGGACTCAGTGAGAATAGTAAAATTGAACATGGTGGAATTGAAAATGTTCAGGCTTTGAAGGGAAAACAAGGTTTTTCGAAAAATGCTGTTGTTGAAGAAGGCGGACACCAAAGTGTTGGAAATGGAGGAAAAGTAGAAGGGACTAAAATTTATGGTGGTGAGCAGCTTGTTTTCGGCGAGGGGGATATTGGAGGAGAGATTAAAGGGAGTAGTGCTTCTCATACTGTCATTTATGGTCAAGATGAAACACTAGGCCAACAAAAAGTATATGATGGCGGAAAAGTTTGGAATACGAAAGTTATGCGAGGGGGTGTCCAAGAGGTTGGAAAAAAGTCTCAAAGTGCAAAAAATGGTGGTTTTGCATTTGACACAGAAGTTTTTGGTGGTGGTAAACAACGTATCTTAAAAGGCGGTCAGGCTATTGGAGTCACTTTAAATGAGAGTGCTATTCAGGAAATATATACTGATGGATCTGTAAAGAATCTAACAATGAATGATCAAACAAAATCATGGGTGCATGCTGGAGCAACATTAGAAGGCAAGACACAGGTAAACCATTCTGGGCAGATCCATCTTTATGCTGGGAATGATCAACAACGCACCACAGTAGAAGATATTATTTTAAATGGAAAAGATACAAAACTGTACTCTGTTACTGATGAGTTTGATGGAAAAAGTTCTTTGATACAAAAATTAAGTGGTGAAGGGAGTGTTATTTTTTCGTTTACAGGTTCTGATCCATATTATTCTCAGCTTCATGTGAATAATCTTTCAGGAAATTTACATTTCGCGTTCAATACTACGATTGCCCATAACCGTGGTGATTATCTCTTGGTTGAGAAAGGCGCTGGGAAACATACAATAAGTGTTGCTGATTCTGGAGTTGAAATCACGGATCCTTTTTCAAATAAGCGTGATTTAATTACGGATCAAAGTGGTGGTGCGCATTTTACGCTGACAGATCTTAAGGGTGAAAAAATTAACGCCATTGATGGTGGAACTTATATGTATGATTTGAAAGAAAGAAAGGATGAAAATGGGAAAGTTTGGTTTTTATCGGCAGACCGCCTCAGTGGACCAGAGCCTTCTATGCCAGATCCGACAGATCCTTTTTTTCCTGGTGAAACATCAACAACCCCCTCTACAGATGCAGTGTTAACGTTGTCCGTAGTCCCTGGACTTATTTTTAATAATGAGTTGCAAGTTGTACGGAATGGTAGAAAAATTTGGGACAGAAATAAGAAAGATATCGAACTATGGACTTATGGGATTAAGAGCAGAGAACGTGTTGCGACAGGCCATACACACTTTAAGCTTGGGCAGACAGGTTTAGTCTTTGGTGCTGATCAGTTGAGTGAATTAAGGCATGGAGAGTTGTATGTTGGTGGTTTTGGGAGTTATGATCAAGCACGTGTTTCTCATGCACGAGGTGGTGATAGTGATTTGAGCTCTTATAGCATTGGAACTTACGCAACTTATTTTGATCATCGTGGATGGTATATGGATGGTGTTTTGAAATATAATTATTACCGAGATAATTTAAAAGCCATATCAACGAATGGTTTAGCTATTCAAAGTCATTACAATCAGTGGGCGATAGGTGGATCATTTGAGATTGGCTGTTATTTTGAACCGGCACAGAATACTTGGATGCAGCCTTATATCAAGCTAACAGGTTTGCAGGTTGAAGGTAAAAGAATAAAACTTTCCAATGAAATGATAGGTGATCTAAGCCCATTAAATTCATTCCGCAGTGAAGTTGGATTGACTGCAGGACATGAATTTTTTGTGAATTCAGAAACTTCATTAACAGCTTACATTATGGCAGCTTGGTTGCGTGAGAATATAAATAATAATTATACGACAATTAATAAGCAGTATAAATTTATTACAGATTTATCAGGCAGTGCGGGTAAATTGGGAATTGGTTTAAACGGTACGGTCAATGATAAACTAACACTTTATGCGGAAGCACATTATCTAAAAGGACATAAGATTAAGAATGCTCTTCAAGGTATTTTAGGATTACGCTATAGTTTCTAAATATGTGTGTACACGGCTGATTAATTTTACAAATGTAATTGTTTTGCAAGCTTAAACAGATAACGCCCGGCTATGTCTTTTCGAGAGTATAGGGACTTTCTCAAATAGTAGGAATGTCTTTATACTCTCTCTTTTAAAGGCAACATACTGAATTTATAATAATAATTCATTTCTATGCATGTTGAATGAGAGTCCCGAGTATCATAGGATTCTCTCATTTCAAATCTGTTTATGTTGAATCAATCAAAATTATTCGCCTAGCACATCACAAGCGGGATGAACATGTGTATAAAAACTATATAAGAAAAGAGTAAAAATGTCTCTTATGAATCTTCTCTAGTGTCAAGGGCTATCATAACATTAGGATGGCAAAGTGTATGATGATATCGGCTCGCTTCTTCATAAGCGTAAAGATTGGGGACGCAATGGCTTTACCGGTATACCATTCATGGGATGACGTCGCGAAATGGGTTCGGGTGCGTTGAGAGATGTCTCTTTAAAACAAGCGCGTGAATGTACAATTCAAAGGCGTTTTGTGTTCCGTGAAGGACGTGACCTCGTTAGGCACGAGCATTTTGTTCATCTAACTTCAAATATTGAAAATTGTTCCTTGAACTCAAGTAAACAATTTGAATTTTATTAAGATTTTCAGCCGTAAGTTAGAACTTTCTAGTGGCTTTTATAGAAACACAACTTAAAGTTGTTTATATTAAAAAATACACTTAAAAAGTGTTTCTAAACATAAATAAAACACATTACGATACAATCTAAGACGAGTTACCTACGTAGCCGTGGGATATTTTTCTAAATAATTGAGAGTGGAGTGTCGATAATGCAGTATAAACATAAGTTGAGTTTTTCAGTATTGATGATCAGTAGTTGTCTTGTACAAGTTGCAAGTGCAGTTGAAAACAGGAATGAAGAGTTAAAAAGATTAGAAAATGTGGGAAGTGGAGGGAAGGTACCAAAAGGTTCAGCACTGATTACAACCCTTTTCAACAATAATGTTAAGATCGAAGGTGGTGGTGTTGAAATTGTTGAAAATGGAGCAACTTCTGTAGGTGCCACTATTGAAAAAGGAGGGATGCAAATAGTTACGCGTGGAGGAAATGCAATAGATGCTAAAATCCTTGGAGGTCAGCAGTTTGTTCATGAAGAGAAAAATATTGATCTTACAAGCGTGGAGAGAAAAAGTAGTGCATATAAATCCACAGTTTCGGGGGATAGTGGAGCAGTGGGACAGCAGAATGTGTATGATGGAGCGTGGGTGTGGTATACGAAAGTGGAAAATAACGGAGAACAAAATCTTTATGCAGGAGAAAGAAAAGAGGGGGGAAAATCAATGTATGCTGAGGTCTCTGGAAATGGGAGGCAGCACGTTTTAGCGTTAGGAGAATCTTTTGCTACTAATTTGAAAGATCATGCTATTCAAGTTGTATATCCTGAAGGGTTTGTGGATGGTCTGACTGTTAACAACTTTGCTAAGTCATGGTTCCATGTTGGTATAAAAGATGTCGTTGGAGAAGTAATGGTCAATGATCACGGAGAACTTTATTTATTCGCTGGTGATAGGACAAATCATACGACTAAGAAAAAAATTCCTATAAAGGACAGAGTTGAAGAAACAATATTTGAGGTTGGTGAACGGAATATAGGAGAAAAACCTCAGATTGAAATTGAAGATTTAGGGGGGCAGGATGGGACTATTATTTTTACTTCTATACCGTATGATCCACAACATATTTCACTTCACGTTGAGAAACTTTCAGGAAGTTTGCATTTTCGATTCAATATTAGTGCTACGGGGGATGCAAGTGATTACTTGTCGATTGATGAAGGTTCGGGTAATCACAAAATAAGCGTTGCAGATTCTGGTCGTGAAATTACAGGTCCTATCTCTCAGAAAAATGGTTGGGCTACAGAGATTAATTTAGTTACTGATAAATTAGGAGGCGCTAATTTTACTCTGGAAGATCTTTCGGGTAATTATATTACAGCTGTTGATGGTGGAGCCTATCAGTATGTTTTACGAAAGAGAGAAAGATGTGCTGATTCTAGTGGTTATTCTACAATTTGGTATTTAAGTTCTGCCTCTGAAGGTACGACACGTTCGAGTACTGAAACACAGTGTGTAAACAAGAAAACGAAGATTCCTCTTGCATTATCTGAGCAAGGTGCTTCTTCTAGAGGAAAAAATACCGGTTCTCGTAAACCTACTAAAAAACAACCAGCTAAACCACGTCCTCCACGTCATTTAAGAGAAGCGCAGAATGTCTCTAGTGTTTCTGTATCTCCCTCTCAAGAAAATCAGAATCGTCTGGTGTTTCCTCTAGCGAGGCCTCTTCATTTTTCTGATGAAGAGCAACAGGCTGTTGTTTCAGAATCTTCACAATCTTTAGCCGATCAAATGATTTTGCGTCCAGTTCATAAAGAACAACCTTCTCCACAATTGAGTGAGACGCTTTCAGTTTCTCACTTTTTGACCACGCCCTCTACAGATGCGGTATTGTCTATGTCTGTAGCTCCAGCGATGGTGTTTCACAACGAAATGCAAACAGTGCGTGCGGGAAGAGGGATTCTAGATAAAAGTAAAAAGAATGCAGCTTTATGGACCTATGCGATTAAATCTAAAGAGAGTATTGCGACAGAGCATATAGATTTTAAGTTAGATCAGACAGGTATTGTTTTAGGGATCAATGGTTTAAGCGAGTGGGAAAGTGGAGAATTTTATATAGGTGGTTTTGGCAGTTATGATCGTGTCCGTGTTGCGCATGCACGGGGGGGTATCAGTGGTATCAATACTTATGGTATTGGCGCTTATGTCACTTATTTGGATCATAGTGGATGGTATCTCGATGGTATTTTAAAATACAATCATTATCAAAATACTCTAAAGGCAGTTTCAACGAATGGTTTAGGGATTGAAGGAAGTTATAGGCAATGGGCGGTGGGCGCCTCCTTTGAAGCAGGTTATCGACTTCAGACGTCAAAGAACAGTTGGTTGCAGCCTTATGGACAATTTACATGGTTGCAAGTTGAGGGTAAAGAAATCAAGTTATCGAATGACATGACAGGTGACATGCGTCCATTCACTTCATTACGCAGTGAGGTTGGTTTATCTTTAGGATATGAATTTGGTTTTCACATGGATTCCTCATCGCTTGCGTATATTACAGCAGCATGGTTGCGTGAGAATAAAGATGACAATCAAACGTTAATTAATCAACGGCATTCATTTACCACGGACTTATCAGGGAATGCAGGTAAATTAGGAATAGGTTTAAGCAGTTTAGTGAGTGAGAAGTTAAAGTTATATGGTGAGGCCCATTATATTAAAGGGCGTAAAACAAAACAGTCCCTTCAGGGAATTATAGGTGTACGCTATAGTTTCTAAGTATATGGTTATTTTTTAATTGATCTCAATGTGTGTAGAAGGATTTTCAAACCAAGTGTCTAGGTTCGTCCTCTTTAAAGAAGAAGGCTTTCAAAAAGATATATTTTTTGCATGTGAGTTTTTTCTTATGACTTTTTATTGCTTAAATGATAATTTTGATGGGAAGCATTTAAGATTATGAAAGAAGGTTCAATATTTATTGAGAGTCGGTAGCGCATCTTTATGATGGGATGAGCGATTGCAGGTATTTTTATTAAAGTTTTCTTTATAATTCATTCTATATTTTGAGAATTTGTGTAGATTTTTGCAGAGTCACTTGGCAAAGGGCTCCTTGCTCGCTATAGAAACAGTCAGAGAATGTTATAAATGAAATAAAGGTGAGTAAATGGCTTTAGAGCGTACTTTTTCGATGATTAAACCAGATGCAACCCGTCGTAATTTGACTGGCGCAATTACTAAAATGCTTGAGGATGCGGAGCTACGTGTTATTGCGTCTAAACGTGTTTGGATGAGCAAACGTGAGGCTGAAAAATTTTATGCTATTCATAAAGAACGCCCTTTTTTTAGTGAATTGGTTGAATTCATGTCTTCTGGTCCAACCGTTGTACAAGTTTTGGAAGGCGAAAATGCAATAGCTAAAAACCGTGAAGTAATGGGGGCTACGAATCCTAGTGATGCAGAAGAAGGGACAATTCGTAAGGTTCATGCTTTATCGATTGGCGAAAATTCTGTCCATGGATCCGATAGTGCTGAAACGGCAAAAACAGAAATCGCCTTTTGGTTTTCTGAGATAGAAATTGTTGGTTAATAAAGCGTTTATAATAATAAAGCGTATATAAAAAGCAAAAATCCGAAACACTATATTTCGGTTTTTTGCTTATAAGATTATAGACTTTTTTGAAAGCATATGGAGCATTAATTGTTTTTTTAGCTTTTAATATTACAGTTGCTTTTACGAAAATATAAAGCCTATTTACTCTTTTTTGAAGAGCTTTTATCTATATACCACCCTTACTTGTAATGTGCAAAAAAGTGTTTGATTGATTTATCATTAATAAAAATAAATCAATCTTATGCTATTCTTATCTCTTATTTAAGTACAAAAAGATAAATTATCCATTATAAATCTCCATACTCTTCATAGGATAACGTGTTTTAAACCTGCACGAAAATAATCCCACCCTGTCCACAATGTAAGGAGGGCAGAAATCCACAGCATAGTAATGCCAAACTCTACTGTGTAAGGGAAAATTTTATTACCGGCTGGTCCAGCTAAAAGAAATACAATAGCGATCATCTGTACAAAAGTTTTCCATTTTGCAAGACGAGAGACAGGAACACTAACTTTTAACTCAGCCAAATATTCACGTAATCCTGATACAAGAATTTCTCTGCAAAGAATGATAATAGCTGCCCATAGTGTCCACCCAGCGATGGTACTGTCTGCGGCAAGCAAGAGCAAACAAGCAGAGACGAGAAGTTTATCGGCAATTGGATCTAACATGCGACCAATATTGGATGTTTGTTCCCAAATACGAGCAAGGTAACCGTCAAGAAAGTCAGTAATGGATGCAACGATAAAAATGGAAACAGCAATCCAGCGAGTGATATCACTTGATTGTAGCCGCCCTTCTAAAAAAAAGCATGCAACAACCATTGGGACTGCAACAATTCGTGCATAAGTTAAAATATTTGGAAAAGAAAAAGTATGATTTTTCATGGAGCCATTTTTAATTCTTGTGAAAGAGAATATATTTCCTTAACGTAACAAGTCGAAGGTTATGAAACAAGCCTATTTTTCATGAAAATGGTTATGAATTTTTTGTGCAATTGTCATAGAGATTCCCGTAACTTTTTTTAAATCTTCAAATGAGGCACTAGCAACAGCTTTGGCACTTCCAAAATGATGAAGCAATGCACGCTTTCTTGTCGGACCAATATTTTCGATTTCATCAAGTGGGTTTTTGAATGTTGCTTTTTTTCGTTTTATCCTATGAGTTCCAATCGCAAAACGGTGTGCTTCATCACGCAGACGTTGCAAAAAATAGAGGATAGGATCACGTGGAGGAAGTGTAAAGGGGGGGATACCTTTTATAAAAAATCGTTCACGTCCCGCATGACGGTCAACACCTTTGGCGATTCCAACAACTGTGAAGAGATCATTTAATTGTAATTCAGCAAGTATTGCATGTACGCTGTTGATTTGTCCTTCACCACCATCGATTAAGATAAGGTCAGGCCAAATGGGAAAAAGATCATCATCTTTTATGTCATGACTTCTATTTGGCAGATCATACTCTTTGATAAGGCGTGAAAATCTTCGTTTAATCACTTCTTTCATCATGCCAAAATCATCGCCAGGCGTGATATCTGTTGAGCGAATGTTGAATTTTCGATATTGATTTTTAATAAATCCCATTTGACCAGCAACAATCATAGCCCCTACAGCATTTGTTCCCATGATATGAGAATTGTCATAGACTTCTATCCGGCGTGGAGGAACAGGTAGTTGGAATGTTTTAGCAAGACCTTGAAGCAATTTTGTATGGGTGGCTGTTTCAGAAAGCTTATGTTCAAGTGCTTCATGAGCATTGAGATAGGCACGATTAACAAGAGTTTTTCGTTCACCTTGTTTAGGTAAAGAGAGGGACACTTTGTGATTTGCTTTGAGACTAAATGCCTCTGTAAGAAGTGTCTTTTCTTCAATTTCTTCAGATAAAAGGATGCTTTTAGGAAGTGGTTTATCATCGTAAAATTGGGCAAGAAAACTCGCTAAAATTTCAGTGCGGGAAAAAGAGGGATCTGCTTTAGGAAAATAGGCACGGTTTCCCCAATTTTGCCCCATGCGAAAAAAGAACACTTGAATACAGGTCATTCCTTCTTTTTGCGCAATTGCAAATACATCCGCTTCTTTTATCGTTTGAGGATTAATACCTTGATGGCTTTGTATGTGAGAAAGGGCTGATAAGCGGTCACGATAGGAAGCTGCTTGTTCAAAATCGAGATTTTCAGCGGCTTTATGCATAGCTTGAACCATATCGCTTTTAATAGATTGATCTTTTCCCGAAAGGAACGCTTTTGCTCCTTTCACCAGTTCTTTATAATCACTGTCACTAATTTCATGAGTACAAGGTGCAGAACATCGCTTAATTTGATAAAGCAAGCAGGGGCGTGTACGGTTTTCAAAAACTGAATCAGTACAGGTTCGTAATAAAAAGACGCGTTGTAAAACATGAACTGTTTGTGTCACTGCACCAGCAGAAGCAAAAGGACCAAAATAGTGAGCTTTTCGTATTCGAGCACCACGATGTTTGTAAAGTGCAGGCACTCGATGATCATCTGTAATCATAATATAAGGAAAACTTTTATCATCACGTAGGAGTACATTAAAATGTGGATGCAATCTTTTGATGAGATTGGCTTCTAAAAGGAGTGCTTCTGTTTCTGTATGGGTGACGATAAATTCCATATGATATGTTGCACGAATCATGCGGGTAATACGATTATTGTGTCCTTGTTCACGTGTATAGTTTGAAACACGTTTTTTGAGATTACGGGCTTTGCCAACATAGAGAATATCACCATTTTCACCAATCATCCGGTAAACCCCTGGCTTATGCGGAAGGTGTCTAACAAACTCTTGTATGAACTTGATACCTTGGAATTGATTTTTCTCATTGCTTTGATTAGCATTATGCCATGTAATATTAGAGAGAAAAGAAAGTTTTTCCCGTTCATTTTGCGGACAATTTGTATTACTTTTCAGGACCATTCCGTTTATTACAAATATGTTGTTCGTTTAATGTATGAAATATTCTTTTTTATTAAATAATGATTATTTATGTCTTTATAATTTTTTTCTATAAATAATATCTTATAGCATAAGAGTATGATTTTAGAGAGCCGATCTTTCATAAAAAACATGAGAGTTGTTATTCTAAGACAGCTTTATGAATTTGCCTAATTTATCCATTAAAATGATTGAATAGGAAATTCATGATGATTAAGAGGATAGACTTTCTAAAAGGAAAAAAATTAATTCACGCTGATCGTTATTAGCTTACCATTATAATATGTTGGTATTATCCAAAGAATCAAAGAACTTTATCATTTAATGCCTTTGTATTTTACAACATGATATTTGATTTAGAAAAAATATAGAGAAAAGTCTAACATAATAGATGTTCTTTTTGAAGCCACTTATGCGTTATTTGGGCATTTTCATCTTGTCCCAGACGGTTGATAAGAAAGGGGCTGAGTTTTTTCATTTCTTCTTCCAAAAGGTAGGGAGGGTTAATAATAATCATACCACTTCCATTCATTGTCGGTGGACTTGAACTTTTTCGGATACGCATTTCAAGCTGTAGAATCTTAGGAATTCCGGTTTGATAAAGCGCGTGAAGAAAACTTTCAATTTCTTTGTCATATTTAACAGGATACCATAAAGCGTAGATTCCTCCAGAAAAGCGACGATAGGCTTTCGTTAATCCATCAATAAGGCGGGAAAACTCTCCAGTTTTTTCAAAGGGAGGGTCAACAAGGATAAACCCACGTTTTTCTTTTGGTGGTACATGAGCATTTAAGGAAAGCCAACCATCTAAATGCAGAACTTTTGTCTGATAATCTCCTGCAAAGTTTTTTGCTAAAATATGATAATCTTCATTGTGCAATTCTATTGCAGTGAGGCGATCTTGTTTCCGTAATAATTGACGAATAAGAACAGGAGATCCAGGATAAAATACAATTTCTTTTTCCCCTTTATTGAGGGCATCAATGATATCACACCATGGACAAAGGAGTGTTCTTAAATCTTCTGGGATAGGAGTTGAAAAAAGTCGTTGGACACCTTCGCGCCACTCTCCTGTTTTATATGCTTCTAAAGAAGAAAGGTCATAAATACCGATTCCAGCATGCGTATCTATAACGCGAAAAGCTTTTTCTTTGCGTTTGAGATATTCTACAATGCGAGTGACAATAATGTGTTTAAAAACATCAGCAAAATTGCCAGCATGATAAATATGCCGATAATTCATGGAGTAAACTCTATCATATGTATAACTGTACCGGATTATTAGCATAGAATAATAGAATTGATATCCATAAAAATATTCTTATAGAAATCAAACAATACCCTCACTCCCACATTATACACTACAGAAAAAATATTAATGTCATCGGAGCATTTATTCACAAGGCTATTTTTATATTATGAGATTAATCGTTAAAATTTTAAATTTTTTATATGAAAGATAGACAAGAAGAGATCAAACATTTCAATAGAGATATTTATGTTGTAAGAGATTTTTCTTTATGATCGCGGACTCTTCCAGGAAGACTATAAAAAACACTCAATTAACGAGAATATTAGTGAAGTTTTTTGAAAAATTGAAGGGTATCTTTCAAATTCATTCATAAATTTTCTTGTTTAAAGATTAAAGAATTTCAAATGCTTGATAAAAACATTGTTACATTTATAAGTTTTTTTAGCGAGCGTAAAATTATGGATAGAGCAATAAAGTGCTGGTGTTATAGTGATAGATTTTTGTAAAAGTGTGAATGAATCTCATTGCTTTAAGCAGAGCCAAAGCTTTACATTATACACGCTAAATAGCTAGGTTATTGTGTATGATGCTAAAATAAAACTTTTAAAAATTGATATGTGCTCTGCAAGCTATCTCAATCAAAATGAGGAATTTTAAACTAAAGTAAATAGGTTTATCTATCTCTAACACTGTATTATCGAGCGGCTTTATGAGGTAATCTTATAAAAAAGGCTAGGATAAAAAATTCTTTTTATATGGATTATGCTTCGATACCATGCCTTTGATTGAATGTAATTTTCTATTCCTGCCCATTCTGTTTTCAATACTGAGATAGGTTAAACACATGATATTATGAGAACGCATGCCCAGAATCTGGAGACGTGTAATAGTTAGAGCATACAGTGGCTTAGAGAGCTGGTTATATGGAGGTATTTTCTGAATAAAGGCGCAAGCTGGTACCTTTTTTATTTTTTAGCAGTATTGCCATACCTCTTGGCACTTGAGTTAGTTCATAAAGTGCATTTTTACTCTTTCCGCTAATAGTTTTTATTTACACGCCAGATATTTAACTGAACGCGATAATGGCTCATATTTCGTATTGTACATAGAATAATGAATGATAAAATTCCTACCCCAACGCAAAGAATAAATGTTGTGCGTAAGATGATAGTTTTTGAAGAGACTGATGATGTGTTAAGAAAGTTTTTTAGAGATTTTTCTTTCTGAATTTTTTAATTGAATACGTAAAGTATTTTACAACATGTTATGATCTTTATCAGTAAAGGATAATTTGACGGAAATGTTTGTAATGATACGTAAAACATTGTGTAAAAGGAGAGACATTAGTTATAGTATTTACAGGAAGATGAGTAACCTAGGAGATCAGATGAAGTTATTTTAGAAAAGTTTTTAAGTGTTTTGAATTTTGTATGAGGCGGTTTATCATTATTGAATAGTTTGTGTTATAGTACGCTAAAAAGGGATGAGAGGATAAAAAGTTCTTTTGCAATAAAAGCGTGTAATTGTTTTTAAGTTAAGAAGAAAATATACAAGTAAGATATTATTTTGATACATTCTTCAGAGGAAGCATGAATAAATGAAATCAAATTTAAAAGCATAAGTTAGAGAGAGTAATGGGTAATATTTTTTCACCAACGCATTTAATTATAATTTTATTGATTATCTTTGTGCTTTTCGGTCGCGGTAAAATTTCTGAATTAATGGGCGATGTTGCTAAGGGAATTAAAGCCTTCAAAAAAAATATGAAGGAAGAAGATGACAGCATTGAGGATAAAGTTGAAATGGCTCCTACTTCCCAAATAATTGATGTAGAATCTCAACAATCTCAGCCGTTATCGGTAAAACATGCAACAGCGCGCAGAAAGGTTTCTTCTGCTTCTAAAAAACGCAAAACATCTGTTGCTAAAAAACAGTAACAAAAACGCAATCATCATTGTGCATTATTTTTTGATGAGAAAGTCGAATTAAGAGATGTTTGGGATTGACGGACCAGAGTTTATCGTAATCTTACTTGTTCTCATCATTGTCGTTGGACCGAAAGATTTACCTAAAATATTTAAAACAGTAGCAAAGGTAAGAGCTCGTATGTGTTCAACAGCAAATGAATTGCGTCATCAGTTTGATGATGCAATAAGACAAATCGAGCTCGATGCTTTGCAAAAAACATGTTCGAATATTAGCGATTCAAGTAAGAAGTTGACAGAGACTTTTGATCCCATTCAAAATACATTAGAAGATATCCACGATAATTTGGATGTTAAGGCAACACACCATAAATCAAAAAAAGATAAAGAAATTTTGGAATGCGATCAAAACGTAACCAATAAAGATACGACAGTATCTATTGCTTCTAAAGATAAAGAAGATATGTCATGAATGTTAAGAAAGATGAAGTTGATGCCCATATGGCACCACTTTTAGAACATTTAATTGAACTTCGTCAGCGAATTATTGCTGCCTTGGTTGCATTTATGATCGCTTTTATGATGTGTTTTCTTGTTAAAGATTATATCTTAAATTTTTTACTATGGCCATATCAGTGGGCAATGAAAATAGCAGGGGGTAATCCTGAGGGTATTCGTTTGCAATCAACGCAAGTATGGGAAACTTTTTTAACGAAGATGAAGCTTTCTGCTTTTGGGGGAATTATTTTATCTTTTCCCTATACGGCTTTTCAGTTTTATAGTTTTATTGCACCAGGGCTTTATAAAAATGAGCGGATGGCTTTTTTACCATTTCTCATTGGGGGGCCTATTTTATTTTGTATTGGGGGAGCGTTTGTTTATGGTCTATTAGCGCCAATAATACTATGGTTTAGCCTTTCTCAGCAATTTCTTCCAGATGTTCATTTAAAAATAGAGTTTATAGTGCGTATTTCTGATTATTTGGGCTTTATGACATCATTTATCCTAATTTTTGGTTTGATTTTTCAATTACCTCTTGTCATCAGTCTTTTAACAAAAATTGGATTTTTAACGTCTTATGATTTGGCGTCTAAACGAAAATGGGCTATTTTGCTCTCTTTTATTATTGCGGCAATCATAACGCCGTCGGATTTTTTTACGATGTTTGCAGTGGCTTTACCAACGATAGCACTTTACGAGATTTCAATTTTAATTGCTTACAGTATAGAAAAGAGAAGAAAATCCGCTTAAGAAAAGTGTATAATCTTATGCGATAAGGAATGAATAAAAACAATATAAATGAGGAATTTTTATGCTTGATATTAAGTGGATTCGTGACAATCCTGAGAAATTAGATAAAGCACTCGTAAGTAGAGGTCTTGAGCCACAAGCTGAAAGGTTAATACAACTTGATCTTGCACGTCGGTCGCATATTGCTAAGGTGCAATTGGCGCAGGAACGTCGCAATGCTGTTTCAAAGGAAATAGGACAGGCTTTAGCGGTATCGGATCAGCAAATGGCTGAACGTCTTAGAGCTGAAGTTGAAGAGATTAAAGCTTTTCTTTCCTCTGCAACAGTGGAAGAAAAACAGCTGACGGAGAGTCTTGAGAAAATTCTTTCAGCACTTCCAAATATTCCATTAGATGATGTTCCAGAAGGTAAAGATGAAAGTGATAATGTCGTCATTCGACATTTTGGTACACCTCCAACATTTAATTTTACACCAAAGGAACATTTTGATCTTGGTCAAGATCTCAAGCAGATGAATTTTGAACGAGCTAGTCGTTTGTCTGGAACACGTTTTACAGTACTTTCAGGGGCATTAGCACGGCTAGAACGAGCATTAGGCCAGTTTATGCTCGATGTGCATGTCAATGAGAATGGTTACACAGAAGTCTCAATACCTCTTCTTGTTCGTGATGAAATTGTTTACGGAGCAGCACAATTACCGAAATTTGCTGAAGACCTTTTTCGTACAACAGATGGTCGATGGCTTATTTCCACAGCAGAAGTGCCATTAACCAATTTGGTCAACGATGAAATTCTTGAAATATCAGATTTACCACTGCGATTTTCTTCTTTATCTCCCTGTTTTCGTTCAGAGGCGGGAGCAGCCGGTCGTGATACGCGCGGTATGTTGCGTCAGCATCAATTTTGGAAAGTTGAAATGGTCTCGATTACCAGTGAAGAGCAGTCTTTAATTGAATTAGAACGTATGACGGAATGTGCAGAAGATATATTAAAGCGGCTTGGTTTGCCTTTTCGCACAGTGGTTCTTTCTACGGGTGATATGGGGTTTGCAGCGCGTAAAACCTATGACATCGAGGTTTGGCTTCCTGGTCAAGAATGTTATCGTGAAATTTCTAGCTGTTCAGTTTGTGGAGATTTTCAAGGTCGTCGTATGAATGCGCGCTATCGTAAAGAAGGCGATAAAAAATTGCATTTTGTTCATAGCCTTAATGGTTCTGGTACGGCTGTTGGACGTTGTCTTATTGCCGTACTTGAAAATTATCAACAGGCTGATGGATCAATTATTATTCCAGATGTTTTACAACCTTATATGGGAGGCATGCGCTGTATTACTGCTTAATTTTACGAAAGGAGAGACAATATGCGTTTATTGCCAAGAGGTGATGATACACAGACGCAAGTTTTTGCCATTTTAAAAGAAGCAGTTTGTCAGTATGATAAAAGTGTACCTCCATTGGAGATTGAATGATACTATGGGGCAAAAGGGTATTTTACAATTTCGTGAGGAGTTAGCCGCTCTTGTACTGAAAATGCGTAGCAAAGGCATTGATGACGTGCGATTTTTTTCGGCATTAGAGAAAATTCCGCGTCAACAGTTTGTTGCTGCTCCTTGGTTCAATAGTGCTTATGATAATAAAGTTATTCCCCTTGAGTGTGGTGAATATATGGAACGTTTGGAAGAACAACTCTTAATTCTTTCGGCATTATCGTTGAAAAAAAGGCATCGTGTCTTAGAAATTGGTACAGGATCTGGTTTTTGTACTGCTCTTATGGCATGTCTGAGTGACCGCGTGACAACGATTGATCGTTATAAAACGCTTGTTGATTTAGCACGCCAAAAATTTCAAACTTTAGGAATTGAAAATATTGTTATAAGGCAGATTGATGGAAGTCATAGTGTGACAGGCTTAGGATCATTTGATCGCATTCTTATTTGGCCATCACGTTTTGATGAACCAAAGGAATTTTTAGAACTTTTAGCTGAAAATGGAATTCTCATTCAGGCGATAGGACCTGACGAAGGGGTACAAACGGTGACGCGCTATACAAAAATTGGTAGTCGATTTGAGTGTTTAGAACTGTTCCAAGTGCGTTATCAACCTTTTATTAAAGGCATTGCGGAGATACTTTAATTTTTAAAAGCTAAGAAGTTTCTGCAAATTGTCTACGTTAAATTCATTTTGATCTTATATAAAGATATTTATGAATAAAACATCTCATTTTAACTCTTCGGTAATTTAAAAAAGCTTTAATGGAGTAAGTTGATTATTGATGAGTGAGCAAAACGATGTATCTAAAAGCTTTGGATAATATTTTCCAGCATAATTTTCAGAGAATAACTTTTTTAGCGGTGGTAACTATTGTTGCTGGTTGTAGTTCTGGTACACAGCGTTTTTCCAATACGTTCTCTCATCGTACGGTATCATCTCAATCAAATATATCAAGCACTATGTATACAGACCCGCGAATTCTATCATACGGTAGTGGTATGATACAAAGCACTGAATTGCCACCTGTGGAATCAGGTGATGATTCGTGGGGAGATGACAATTCTCCCTATAATTTTCCACATCAAGATAGGATAACTTCTTCTGATGGTCGCGTTATGGGCTCCCCTCCACGTAATCTTGGAACACTTTCTCGTTCACAAATGGATAAATCTCCTATTTTTCGGCGGAATTCTTATATTGTCCAGAGTGGAGATACACTGCTCAGTATTGCACGACAAGTAGGGGTTAGTGTTGAGGCATTAAAATTAGCAAATGGTATAAACAGCAATTCCATTTATATCGGTCAGGTACTGGTTGTTCCAAGCAGGCGTACATTAGCGTCTTCAAATGCACACAATAATAACGATTGGGCAGTGTCAACTACAGAATCTACATCCCAATCTCAAGTGATGTCCTCTATAAAAAACAAGAAGTCCTCTCCTATATATAAAGCTCCTGTAACAACGCCACCCTCTGCAAAGATGAACAAATCAAGTTCTGAGAAAAATTTTTCTAAACAGATGACGCAATTGAAACATGAGACTGGTTTGTCAAGTACTGTTACGAATACAGATAATATGACGACTCCGCAAGCCACAGGAATTTCTAAGATGCGTTGGCCAGTACGAGGGCGTTTATTAAGCCAGTTCGGTCAAAAAAAGGGAACAGTAATGAATCGAGGAATAGATATTGCAGTGCCTGAAGGGTCTTCGGTAAAGGCGGCAGAAAATGGTGTGGTTATTTACGCGGGAGATGGATTAAAAGAGCTTGGTAATGTTGTGATGATTCGACATGAAAATGATATTATCACTATTTATGGATGTAATAGTAAGCTTGTTGTTAACAAAGGACAAAGGATAAGGCGCGGTGATGAGATTGCTAAATCTGGTGTTTCAGGAAATGTTAAAACGCCACGTGTCTATTTTGAGATGCGTAAGAATTCATTACCTGTTGATCCCCTTAAATATTTAGAAAACTAATTTATTGATGACTTTTACATTTGAATAGTCTTACAGTTTATAGAAAATTCATGAAAAACAATTGATTTTCTTAAATCAATAACATTGCAGCAAAAAATCATTGGTTTCAGGAGAGTAGTTCGTGGGGGGCGTTAGATATTACCATCTTTGTATTTATGAAAGTGTAAGACAATAGTATCATACTATTTGTCAGCTTTGAGTGTTCCAATTGCTCTTGCATTTGAGAGAAGCATGAAAAAAAATTTCACGCCTTTCTTAAAAAGTTTTTATCTACAGGCTCATTTCATATGTGTGACGTGCAAGAAAATCGTTTTGATTAATTCAGAAGGTTTGAAATAAGAGCGTTTTATTGTATTTAGATCTGTCGTTCGATATCAAAAACGATAAATTATCTATATAAATTAAAGTTTGTTCATTAGAAAAATTATCTTGTATAATTTATTGAGTTAGTGAAAAGATTTATATTGTAGGATATACAATAGGGGAAAGTGAATCTATTTTTTAAGATTTTTCTCATTGTATTTTGGTATTCTGCCTCTTAAGGATTTATTGTATTTTTGTAAAGCTGTGATTAGATTATGTAGTTATTGCTTTTTATGATAAATTCTTTAGGAATTTTTTCTGTATCGGAATTTCATTTTAATAGAGTGGGAAATACCTGAGGTTTAACTATAGGAGATAAAAATGTTTATGACGAACGCTTATGCTCAAGTTGCAGGCGATGTTTCCGGTGGAATTTCATTTGCTAACGCTGTCCCATTCATTTTAATTTTTGCAATTATGTATTTTTTTATGATTCGTCCACAGCGTGCCCAAATGAAAAAACGCCAAGAAATGCTTAATGCAGTACGTCGTGGTGATACAGTTATAACGGGTGGTGGTATTATCGGCAAGGTTACGAAGGTTCACGACGAGAGTGGTGAGTTAGAGGTTGAAATTGGTGACAGTATAAATATTCGTGTTATTCGCTCAACATTAGCTGATGTGCGCGTTAAAGGTGAGCCGATTGCAGAAAAAAAATCAAAACTTAATGCTAAAGCAAAAACACCACAAAAGTCTAAATCTAAAACGACAACGAAAGAAGATATGAGTATCTCTGAAGAGAAAAAAGCTATATCAAAGGAAAATGCATCTTAAGGTGTAATGGCAGTTTATTACATTTTTTAAGCATTTTTGTAAAAAGCTTGGCAAGATCAAGACAATTTCATTGGAAAAGGGGCTTTTATAGTGGCTACAGAAAATGGAGTTTTTGTTTTCTTTAGATTATTAAAATAGTTGCTTTATTTATAGAATATTACGCAATTTTTTTCTGTTTTTTAAATAAGATCATTGTTTTTATAAAAAGAAATTTGTGAGTAAATAAGCTGAGGAAACTTTTTAAAAGATAGATTTATTGAAGCAGGTATAGCAATTTATCGCGATTTATTACCAAATTTTCCTATATTTGTTGTATGAGAAGATTAGGGTATTATATAAAAATTTTCACTTCAGTACTAGGTTATGGTTAACATATCAATGTTTATATCAGCCTTACTTTAATTTTTATGGTGAGAAGTAGCAAAGACAATTGGATTATTCAAAAATAAAAGGTGCTTATTCATGTTCGATGCAATTCAAATTCGTGAAGCACATTTTCCAAGTCGCGCACCTATTGATGCTTATGGAAATGGTGGGTTTCGTTTTGCTGATATGTCTCATAGAGGTTCTATTATTTGTGTACCATCAGGTATTTATGGCATTGACATGGCAGGGCCTATTCCCACTCAAGGGGATATATCTCGTATTTTAGAAGAAGCTTCTGAAATCGAAGTTTTATTAATAGGTACTGGAATTGAATTATTACGATTACCTGAAGAGTTACGGGTGCTTTTAGGGGAAAAACGTATTTCATCAGATACAATGAGTACGGGAGCGGCGGTGCGTACATTTAATGTTTTATTGGCTGAAGATCGCGCTGTTGCGGCGTTATTATTTGCGGTAGAATAGAGTATTGTTTAATAAAACAAATGCTCTCGTCTAGTATGAAAGACTTGTGCGATTATTTTTCTGCGCCGTAAAGTACCGTCGTTTAAGGCGGTGATATAAGGGTATAGAATATACATAACTTAACATATTAAAGTGTTTTTAAATACAAAAGTGTTTTTAAATACAGCGGCAAGTATTTAGGACAAAGCTTGCTCGTCGTTCCTAATGAATCACATGAGTGATCAACTCTTGGCACTTGAGACAGTTCATAAGAGGCATTTTTAATTCTTTCTTATACAGTTGTTACCTACAAGCCAGTTACGCTTGGGACGTGCAAGGGAATGGTTTTTATTAATTTAACCTGGAATTGGTTTGAAATGAAAGCATATCTACGATATTTGGGATTCTAATTTAACATACAAAACAACAAATTATGATTATAAATAAATGTATT
This sequence comes from Bartonella sp. CB10SXKL, assembly GCF_042195515.1. NCBI lineage: Bacteria > Pseudomonadati > Pseudomonadota > Alphaproteobacteria > Hyphomicrobiales > Bartonellaceae > Bartonella > Bartonella sp. CB10SXKL. The sequence continues at coordinate 237,167 of NZ_JBHION010000002.1, forward strand.
GATAGTAACAGAAACTCACCGAGAGCAATTGGACTTTTTACAAATTGGTATTGGTAAGAACCTTTGTCTTTTAGGATGGGGAGGAGGTCAATGAGTTGATGAAGTTTTTGTGATCAGTGTATTTTTTATAAAATAACATTGTCATCTATCCACTGAAAAAGTGTTTTTCGTTGTTTGTTGTTCAAGTTTTACTATGCATGTTACGATTGTTTTTTAGCTTTTTTACTGCAAATGAAAACTTGAAGTCCTATAAGATAAGTTTTATCAGAAAAATTATTTATTTAATTTTTTTCTTTCTAAAACGAAAAGTGACTAGAAAAGAAACTTTAATTCACAATACAGTTAAGAGACACATTTAAAAATCTTATTTTCTGAACTGTATTTGCTTATCCTTCATTTTTTAATATGAATAAAAAGAGGATATTAATTTAATTGCTAAAAAAGGGACGTTAATAGGTTCATAGAATGATAGGCTCTCTTTCTTATTGTCTTGATATTTTACGTACCATAGATCGTGATCGCTATATATCGGTTTTATTTGCGCCTAAAAAAAAGCGCCAAGCATTGGCTGCTCTTTATGTATTTAATGCTGAAATTTCTCGTATTCGCGAAAGTGTACATGATCCACTCATAGGAGAAATACGGTTACGTTGGTGGTATGATGCTATTGCTCATGGTGAAATGCAAACGAGTGGAAACAATCCGATTTTGAATGATTTATTAAAAGCAATGACTCTTTTTAATTTACCTAAGACAGCTTTTTTACGTTATTGTGATGCGCAAATTTTAGATCTTTATCACAATCCAATAGAAACACTTCATGATCTAGAGCATTATTGTGGTGAGACAGCAGGCATAATTTTACAGCTTTCTTGTCAGATATTAGATCCTGAAACTGCACAAGAGTTTACAGATATCTATGAACATGGAGGGATTTCTCAAGGATTAAGCGGTGTATTGCGTCTTTTATCATTCATGCAATCACGATATCAATATTATTTACCTACTGATATATTAAAGGCTGTAGGAGTGAATAGGGAAGATTTGGAATCTCATCGTCTCAGTGATCAACAAAAGGGTCGTATTGTTGAAGCTATGGTAGCATTATCACGCGATCATTATACCCAATTTTACGAGTATTCTTGTACTTTACCTAGAATTCTTAAGCCAGCTTTTCTTCCATTGGTCATTGTACCGGCTTCTCTTCAAAAAGCTATACAGCTGGGGGGAGCAATTTTTCAAGAGAGTGCAACTTTGCCATTGATATATCGCTATTGGTTGATAACAAGGGCAGCAATAAGCGGCAATTTTCCAAAGATACTGTAAAAGAATATTACTACGTTGGAATGCGTAACATGGAGACTGATTTTCTCATATGAAGATAAAAGGAGCCATTGTGATTCCAAACCATTTTTTTGTTATAAAAAATGTTGATGTTTTGGTTGTTATGAACGCAAAAGAATAAGAAATTTTATGATCTTGAAAATACAGTGTATTTCTTCATCAGTAATATGTTTTATTCAGTGTATTGGATGGGTGAGATGCAGAGAAAGAAAAACATGAGATAAATCTTAATACATTGGTTTGTTTGATGAAGAACTTTTAAGTACTCTGAATGTATTGATTGTAGCTCATTTGCAAATGAAATAAAATTTCTATTTTATGAGAGAAGTTATCTTAGCAGTCTATAAGTCTATAAAAAACTCTTATTTTTGAGAAATTATAACATCATAATTGATGACTGTTATGATTTATGAATATATTGATTTATAATGATAATTCGTTTTTTCTCATATTGAATGAGAGTCTTGAATAGAAAAAGATTTCTCCATTTTTATAATGAATTTTAAAAATAGTTTTTTTATATATTATAAGTTTGGTGTGTAAATGAAATCATTTAAGGAAGAAGAAATATGCTCCTTATGAATGATATTAAGAGTAGTAATATGATGAGCTATAAATGAGTGACGATAGGGATGATATTTATAGCTTAATGGGCGACAACCTTTACAACCTTTGGATGAATAATGTTTTTTAATGCGTTGCAAAAACGATTCTACATTCCATTAACTATTTTCTCGCAAATCCATACATGCACTGATTTGCGAGAGAATGAATCATTATACAAATGTTCGATCCTAAGATATGCAAACAAGAGATCTATCTTACCTCTTCAACTATAGACGAAGAGCTGACGGAAACTTTATCAAATAAGTTCTTTAAATTATGTAAAATCTTTTTATTGGAGAGCGTTAAAGATCTGATTATAATTTGTGCTATTAATTTCCAAAGGATGTTCTTTATTGGCAACTTGTAGCATTTCTAGCTTGAGATCTTCTCTTATCATCATATCTATATTGGTGCGGACTTCAGTTGAAAGAGTATGAGACGTGATATCTTTAGGCATGGTTACAGTCTTTATTTGATAAATGATACGGTTTGTTGCAACCGGACCTTTTATGATGCCATAATGACCTTTGGGAGCGGAAAATAATGCTTTAATGCCTTCAACGCCAAGGGTTTCAGATGAGTCTTGACGCCGGAGGGTTGGTGTTGTTTGTTTTGTAACACCAAGGGTATGAGCAAGAGCAACAAGACTTTTTCCTTCCGTGAGCTGTTTGAGAGCATTTTGGGCTTTTTCATCAAGAAGACGTTGGATTTCCTCATTTTTCCATTGAGAAAGAACATCTAGCTTAGCCTCTTCAAGTGTTTTATCACGGGCAGGAATAATTTTATCGACCTTGTACCAGAGATATCCACCATTTTGAAAAGAGAGAGGATCAAGATCGACTCCTTCGTTTGATTGATAGATGGCATTCAGTAAAATATCTTTTTGAGGTAAATCCGTGAGTATTACACCTTCAAGCGTTTTTCCTGTTTTATCAATGGTAATTGTGCGCAAAGATAACTTGTATTGGTCAGCTAACTCTTTGAGAGAAGCACCCTCAAAGCGAGCATTTTCAATGGCTGCATAATTGTTACGGATATCATCAGTAGCACGATTTTTGGCAAGTGTTTGGCGAATATTTTCTTCTACACTTTCAAAAGGAAGAGAGCTTGAGGGTTCAATATGCGTGACGCGAATGATAACAGGTCCTTGTAAGTCATTTATCACAGAACTGACTTGGCCTTGTTGAAGTTCAAAAATTTCAGATGTCAGATGATTAGGAAGTTCATTTTCTGCGAGAGGCCCTTTTTTTATTTCATTAAGAGTCTTTTTTTCAGCTTTTACCAGTTCATCAAAACTCAATCCATCAGCTATTTTTTTTGCTGCATTATCGGCTTCTTCGCGTGAGGGGAATCGCAGTTCTTCGAATGTACGCTTTTCAGGCGTTACAAAACGTGAAGCATTTTGTGTATAATAGGCTTTCGCCTCATCTGTTGAGATATCTTGAGGTTTTACAAAATCATTAAGTTCCATAGATAGCAAAGAGACAGTGCGGTATTCTGGAGCACGAAATTGACTTTGATGTGTTTCAAACCATTTTTGTAATGTTGCGTAATCAGGATCAGCAATTGTTTTCTTTTCTTTTAGATCAATAACAAGATAATCAGCAATACGCATTTCTTCTTGATAAAGAGCAAGTGCTTTATAAAAGAGATTTGGTGCCTTCATATCAGAAAGTAAAGCAGCAATAAGCTGATTACGCTTTTCTTGTTTGGTGTAATAATTAAGAAAAGCACTTTCACTAATACGTAAATGCTGAAGATAGTTATAAAACAAGTTTTTATCAAAAGTGCCATTTACCTGGAACATCTTATCAGAACCAATCGTATGAGCTATTGTATCTTTTGAAAGACTTATTTTCATTTTACGTGCTTGTTCATCAAGAAGTACATTTTGTTGTAATTGATTAAATACAAAAGCAGGAATTTGGTATTGCTGCATTTCATTTGCTGTAAACATTCGTCCAAGATGAGCTGCATATGCTAAACGTGCGCTTTGATCGGCGAGTGCAAGACGATAATCATCGACAGTTACTGTGGACTTTCCAGAAGTAATAAGATCTCTTTCACTTTTTTTGTGTAACTGCGGTACCCCCCATAAAAGAATGAAGCATAAGAGTAAAATAGCAAGGAAAATTCTAAAAATCCAAGAATTTGTAGCATTTCTTATGATGTCAAGCATTGTTCAAGTCCATTTTTAATGTGAGTTATTATCAAAGCTGTAATGGAATTTGCAATAAAGAGATGAAAGATGCAAGCTTTAAAGACTTGCTTTCATTTTATAATTTGGTAACTACAGATAAACAATGTATTGTAAGAGCTCTTGAGGTGAAAATATGTCTCAAAATATTCGGCCTTTTCTTGCTGGAAATTGGAAAATGAATGGAACGAGTGAATCGCTTGGAGAGTTGCGTGCTATTGCTACAGGCGTTAGCTCTGATCTAGGTCATCTTTTTGAGGCGCTTATTTGTGTTCCAGCAACGCTTTTATCGCGTGCTTCTAATACGCTGAATGGTGAAAATCTCCTTTTAGGAGGACAAAATTGTCACTTTGATGATCATGGTCCTTATACTGGAGATATTTCAGCTTTTATGCTTAAAGAAGCGGGAGCAAGTCATGTTATTATTGGGCATTCAGAACGTCGTACAGTGTACCAAGAAAATGATGCGATTGTCTGTGCCAAAGTGCAAGCTGCGTGGCGAGCAGGTCTTGTGGCTCTTGTGTGTATTGGTGAAACATTGGAGGAGCGTAAGAATAATAAAGTACTGGATATTCTCACGCAGCAGCTTGAAGAATCTTTACCAGATGATGCAACAGAAGAGAATACCATTATCGCTTATGAACCAGTTTGGGCGATAGGCACCGGCAATACAGCGACTCCAGAAGATATTGCAAAAGTACATCATTTCATTCGTGATAAGGTGCGCTCTCGTTTTGGTGATGAAGGCAATAAGATTCGTTTGCTTTATGGTGGATCCGTAAAGCCATCCAATGCATTTGAGCTTTTAAGCATTGCTCATGTTAATGGTGCTTTGATAGGTGGAGCAAGCTTAAAAGCGATTGATTTTTTAACTATTTGCGATGTTTGTCGTAAACTATAGCAGAGAAATTTGAGTTTCCCCTTGGATTGTGCGTTATTTATGTGTAAATAGCTATTAAAGAGTTATTTGAAGAGCAGGGTTTATGCAAACAGTACTTATAGTTATTCATTTTTTGATTGTGATTACTTTGGTTGGTGTTATATTAATTCAACCTTCAGAAGGTGGTGGGCTAGGTGTGAGTAATAGCTCAGGGTTGATGAAAACTCGTGGATCTCGAAACCCTTTAACACGTTTGACTGCTATTTTAGCCTGTTGTTTTTTTGTTGTGTCTATTGGACTTACCGTGGTGGGTAATATATCAAATTCTAGTTCTGATATCTTAAAGCGTATACCGGTTAATTCAGAACAGAATTCTACCAATAAAGGCTCAGGCTCAGTTCCATCATCAAATGATGAGTCTTCCCCTTCTGTTCTTGAACAGCTAGGAGGCACTTCGAATTCTCCGCAGGAACAGAAACAGTCCACAAATCCTGAAGCAGAAAGTCCAGTTCCACAGGTTCTTGAAAACACAGTTCCGGATAACAGTACAAAATAGTTTTTTAAGAAAATATAGACTTTTTAAAAAGGTGATTTTTTCACCTTTTTTATTTTAGAAGAAAAATTGTTTCTTTTTGCATTTTTTGCTGGAAAAATCATTATAAATTGCTTATCACCATAAGCCCATGGCACGTTATGTTTTTATTACTGGTGGTGTGGTTTCTTCCCTTGGAAAAGGCATCGCAGCGGCGGCGTTAGCAGCGTTATTACAGGCTCGTGGTTATCGCGTACGTCTTCGCAAACTTGATCCTTATTTAAATGTTGATCCAGGTACGATGTCACCTTATCAACATGGTGAAGTATTTGTGACCGATGATGGTGCAGAAACGGATCTTGATCTTGGTCATTATGAGCGTTTTACTGGGCGTTCTGCAAATAGCCAAGATAGTATTACAACAGGGCGTATTTATCGCAATATCATTGAACGAGAGCGGCGTGGTGATTATTTGGGGGCAACAGTCCAAGTTATTCCTCATGTTACGGATGAAATTAAGAGATTCATTACGATGGGAAATGAAGAATTTGATTTTGTTTTGTGTGAGATAGGTGGAACGGTTGGTGATATTGAAGCAATGCCTTTTCTAGAAGCGATTCGTCAGCTTCGCAATGAGCTACCGAGACAAAATGTCGTTTATGTCCATCTCACATTAATGCCTTATATTCCTTCAGCAGGTGAATTAAAAACGAAACCAACACAACATTCTGTCAAAGAATTGCAAGCAGTTGGTATTTCTCCTGATATTTTGCTTGTACGTGCAGATAGATCTATTCCAGAAACAGAACGGTGCAAATTATCACTTTTTTGCAATGTTCGCTCCAATGCAGTCATTCAGGCATTAGATATGCCAACGATTTATGATGTTCCTATGGCATACCATAAGGAAGGTTTGGACTCTGAAGTTCTTTGCGCTTTTGGAATTGATTCGGCACCTTCCCCCAAGATGGATCGTTGGGAGGATATTACGCATCGTATTCACAATCCTGAAGGAGAAGTCACGATTGCTATTGTAGGAAAATATACGGGCTTAAAGGATGCTTATAAATCTCTTATTGAAGCGATTGCGCATGGTGGTTTAGCGAATAGAGTGAAAGTTAATATTGAGTGGATTGATTCGGAACTTTTTGAAAAAGAAGATTCTGTTTCAGCTTTACAAAAAGCCCATGGAATTTTGGTTCCAGGTGCTTTTGGGGCACGTGGGGCAGAAGGGAAGATTCGAGCAATTCAATTTGCACGAGAGCGTAAAGTTCCATTTTTAGGGATTTGTTTTGGGATGCAATTAGCTTGTATAGAAGCTGCGCGCAATATTGCACAGATTGAGAATGCTTCATCGAGTGAGTTTTGCGAAACAGACAATCCAATTGTAGGTTTAATGACAGAATGGCTTAAAGGAGACGTCCTTGAAAAACGTACAAGAAATGGTGATCTCGGCGGTTCGATGCGCCTTGGTGCTTTTGCTGCTGAATTAAAAGAAGAGAGTCATATTGCTCAAATTTATGGGATGACCAAGATTGTCGAGCGACATCGTCATCGTTATGAGGTCAATATTGATTATAAGGATAAGTTAGAACAGTGTGGTTTGATTTTTTCTGGGATGTCTCCTGATGGTATTTTACCAGAAACGATAGAATATGTAGATCATCCATGGTTTATTGGTGTTCAATATCATCCAGAATTAAAATCCCGTCCTTTTGATCCACATCCGCTTTTTTCTTCTTTTATTGAAGCTGCTGTAGAACAAAGTCGATTAGTTTAATGCATAAATTGGGTTACTTTGCTTTTGAGGGATAAAATGACTAAACCAAATGCCCGTGTGAAAGTTGGAAATATGATTTTTTCAAATGAAATGCCTCTTTCATTAATTGCAGGGCCGTGTCAGATGGAAAGTCGTGATCATGCTTTTGAAATGGCTGGTCGTATTAAAACAATTACCGATCAGCTTGGTATCGGGTTTGTTTATAAATCAAGTTACGATAAAGCCAACAGAACCTCTTTGGGGGCGGCACGTGGTATTGGTCTTGAAAAAGCAATGTCCATTTTTTCTGATTTAAAAAAAGAGTTTAATTGTCCCATATTAACTGATGTGCATACAGAAGAGCAATGTACAATTGTTTCTTCTACAGTGGATATTTTACAAATACCGGCTTTTTTATGTCGTCAAACAGATCTTTTGGTAGCAGCAGCCAAAACAGAATGTGTTATTAACATTAAAAAAGGTCAGTTTTTAGCGCCGTGGGACATGGAGAATGTTTTAAAAAAGGTTGTTTACAGTGGTAATCCGAATGTTATGCTTTGTGAGCGAGGCACGTCATTTGGTTACAACCGACTTATTTCTGATATGCGTTCGTTGCCTATTTTACGTTCATTTGGTGCTCCTGTTATTTTTGATGCAACGCATTCTGTTCAAGAACCTGGGGGGCAGGGGGCTTCATCTGGTGGGCAGCGTCAATTTGTTGAAATTTTAGCGCGTGCAGCTGTCTCTGTTGGGGTAGCTGGTATTTTTTTAGAAACACATCAAGATCCAGATAATGCACCTTCTGATGGACCCAATATGGTTAAAGTTGATGATTTACAAAGATTGCTTGAGACTTTAATGGAATTTGATTATCTGTCAAAAAAGTTGAGTTGAGAAGAGAAAAAATATTTCATTAATAGGGCATTATAAATGAATCGAGACTTTTATTGGATAAGGAAACACATATGACTATAATTGTCGATATCATTGGGCGTGAAGTTCTTGATAGCCGTGGTAATCCAACGGTAGAAGTTGATGTTCATTTGGAGAATGGAGCTTTTGGTCGCGCTCTGGTTCCTTCGGGAGCTTCAACAGGAGCACACGAGGCTATAGAGCTTCGTGATGGTGGTTTGCGCTATCAAGGGAAAGGTGTTGAAAAAGCGGTTGCTGCAGTTAATGGCGAAATTCTTGAAGAACTTGGTGGGCGGGATGCAACAAATCAAATTGCTATTGATCAAGCAATGATTGCTTTGGATGGAACGCCAAACAAAGCCCGTCTTGGTGCCAATGCACTTCTTGGTGTTTCATTAGCTGTTGCAAAAGCAGCTGCGGATTCATTAAATTTACCTTTGTATCGTTATATTGGTGGTACACAAGCGCATATTCTTCCAACCCCCATGATGAATATTATTAATGGTGGCGTTCATGCTGATAATTTGATTGATTTTCAAGAATTTATGATTATCCCTATAGGAGCTCCTACTGTAAAAGAAGCTATCCGTTATGGCGCTGAGATTTTCCATGCATTGAAAAAGCGTTTAAAAGATGCGGGTTATAATACCAATGTTGGTGATGAAGGTGGTTTTGCACCTCAATTTAAAAGTGCTGATCAAGCAATTGATTTTATTATGGAATCTATCATGATATGTGGCTATAAACCAGGTGAACAAATTGCCATTGGTTTAGACTGTGCTTCAACCGAATTTTATAAAAATGGTTCATATTTTTATAAAGGTGAGGGGAAATGCCGTGACATCCAAGAGCAGGTAGATTATTTAGCACATCTTGTGAAAAATTATCCTATTATTACAATTGAAGATGGAATGGCAGAGGATGATTGGGAAGGTTGGAAGCTACTTACTGACACAATTGGAGAAAAATGTCAGCTTGTTGGCGATGATTTGTTTGTAACGAATTCAGCACGTTTGCGTGATGGTATCAAAATGGGGGTAGGCAATTCTATTCTCATAAAAGTTAATCAAATTGGTACATTGAGTGAAACACTTGATGCTGTAGAAGTAGCACATAAAGCAGGTTATCGTGCCATTATATCTCATCGTTCAGGCGAAACAGAGGATTCTTTCATTGCAGATCTTGCGGTTGCAACGAATTGTGGACAAATTAAAACAGGTTCTCTTGCACGTTCGGATAGATTAGCCAAATACAATCAACTTATTCGTATTGAAGAAATGCTAGGAGCCCAAGCGCGTTATGCTGGTGATTTAGTGTATAGTTCTGAGCACAAAATATGAAAGTATAAGATCATTTAGATTATGAAATTGAGATTTCTTATCAAAGGCATATACGCAATAATTTTTAAGTGTTTAAATTTATAGGGATTAAGATGAGAGGTATAATTATTAGTCAAGATCAAGGAACTTATCTCGTTGCTGGTGATGATGGTAAACGTTATCAGTTTGCGACTTGGGATTGGTTGGGAAAGAATCCACCAAGGATTGGTAATGCTGTTGATTTTGTCTGTGAAGGGGGGGTTGTCAGTTCTGTTTTTCCATTGTTGAGATCAGGTACAGAGAACACAAAGATAATGTTCGCACTGCTTTGTTGGGTTGCAGGTATCTTTGGTGTCCATCGCTTTATGGTTGGTAAAGTTAGGACTGGTGCTTTAATGCTAGTTCTATCTTTATCATTGTTTGGATTGATAATTACCGGTATTTGGGCAATTGTTGATTTTATAGTCATTCTTGGTGGAAAATTTACGGATAAAGATGGGAATCAGATTACCGATTTGTAAAAAAATTACAATAAAAAGAAAATAATAAAGTCTACTTTTTATTTCGATCAATATATTAAGTTGCATAATGCAAGATTATTGTACTCTATTTCTTTAATGTGAGATATTAAGAGAAATATGCACAATTGAATAAAAGTATTGAAAAAGACTGTGCTATTTTATGTGGGTAAAACAACGACGTAAATCAACTAAGGTTGTTTTGTATTGCTGCTTATAGCAGCAGAAAGCGTTAGATCATTGGAGGGCAAAACTATTTTAATTTCATGTTTATCACGGTGAGTACGAATTGTATTTACACCGTGAGGTTAATCCGCATATTATCGAATTGAAATTAATCTCTTTATGAATAACACATAAGGAGCAGCTTTATAGGTGGGCAAGAATGAAAGGTAAGATTATTGGTCATGATCAGGGAGATTATTTCATTTCAGGGGCTGATGGTAAGCGCTATCAATTTGCGAATTGGGATTGGTCAGGAAAAACGCTGCCGAAGGTTGGTGACGTCGTTGATTTTGTGTGTGAAGGTGATACCATTAAATCTATTTTCCCTATCTTGACTGAAGGTCAGTCACAGCAATCAAAAGTGACGTTAGCGGTCGTTTGTTTTTTCTAGGTGGACTAGGGATTCATCGTTTTATTGTTGGTAAAGTTGGAACTGGCATTGTAATGCTTCTTATAAATATACTAAGTATAATCAGTCTACCATTTACTTTTGGGTTAGGGATTATTTTTATAATTACACCTTGGGTATTGATTGATTTTATAGTCATTTTAACAGGAAGTTTTAAGGACAAAGATGGGTGTAAAATCACGACTTAGAGGATATCCAATATTTATAATATAAAAAGTGGGGCATTCAGCTTACTTTGATTGTATTAAGGGGGGGATAAATTGAAATAACAAATTATTTTGGTGTAGATTTGGTAATGAGGTATTAATCAAAATCATGCATAGTTGGGCAAAATATCAAGAAATTTGTGCTGTAAAGACTGTGCTATTTTATGTGGACAAAGCAGAAACGTCGATCAATCAAAGTACGCTTTGTACTACCTCTTATGACGGTGGGAGTCTTAAGCTATTTCAGTTATCACATTTATCATGGTGAGTATGGATTGTATTCACGCAGTGAAGTTAATCAGCATATTAGCGAATTAGAAAAGGAGCTTCATAAAATAGAAGCTGAGCGGATATTCATGGAAAAGCGTATTTCTCTTTTACGCAATGGGCATATAGAAAAAGATATGTTGGATGAGTATGTCCGAAAGAATTTGAACTTTTCTAAGCCAAATGAATTGACAATCTTAATACCTTGAAATGATACCAAAGGTAAATGAAAAATCGCTTAATTTAAACAACAATCAGCAATGATATTGTTTAAGCCGATTGATAAGGCTTGTAACTTTTGTTCGTAAAGGTTATTCCTAAATAATCATAAAAGGGAGTTTAATATGGCAGAACGACTTAAAAAAAATTCTGCGTCGGCGGCGCGCACTGCATTATCAAGCACCACAAAGAAAGCACCAATAGCAGATTTTACAAAAGAAGAAGAAATTGATGCTTATCGTGAAATGCTTTTAATTCGCCGTTTTGAAGAAAAAGCAGGACAACTTTATGGTATGGGGCTTATTGGGGGATTTTGTCACCTTTATATTGGTCAGGAAGCCGTTGTTATAGGAACATTGAAAGCGGCAAAAGAAGGTGATCAGGTTATTACGTCTTACCGTGATCATGGTCATATGTTAGCGGTTGGGATGAGTCCGCGTGGTGTCATGGCAGAATTAACGGGGCGCCAAGGTGGCTTTTCCAAAGGGAAAGGTGGCTCGATGCATATGTTCTCTAAAGAAAAGAACTTTTATGGAGGACATGGTATTGTTGGTGCGCAGGTTCCAATTGGTTCAGGTTTGGCATTTTCGAATCAGTACCTTGGTAAAGATAATGTGACATTGGTTTATTTTGGTGATGGTGCTGCAAATCAGGGGCAGGTTTACGAGAGTTTTAATATGGCTTCACTTTGGAAGCTTCCCGTTGTTTATATTATTGAAAACAATCAGTATGCTATGGGAACGTCAGTTTCACGTGCATCTGCAGAAACTGATTTTTCCCGACGTGGTCTTTCTTTTGAAATTCCAGGTATTGTTGTTGACGGTATGGATGTTCGATCAGTAAAAGGAGCTGCTGATGAAGCAATTTCTTGGGCACGCTCAGGTAAAGGACCGATCATTCTTGATATGCAGACCTATCGCTATCGTGGTCATTCCATGTCTGACCCAGCAAAATATCGTTCAAAGGAAGAAGTCCAAAAAATAAAAGAGGAGCACGATCCGATTGATCAAGTAAAAAGTCGGATTCTTAAAAAAAATTGGGCGAGCGAAGACGATTTAAAATCTATTGAGAAAGAGGTCCGTGCAATTGTTGCTGATGCGGTAGATTTTGCACAAAGTGATCAAGAGCCAGATGCTTCTGAGCTCTATACTGATATTTTAGTTTGATGCGAGGGAAGCAAGTATGTCTATTGATATTTTGATGCCGGCGCTTTCACCAACTATGGAAGAAGGTAAACTGTCTAAATGGCTCAAGAAAGAAGGTGATAAGGTTAGCTCTGGCGATGTTATTGCTGAAATTGAAACGGATAAGGCTACAATGGAAGTAGAGGCCGTTGATGAAGGTACTCTTGGTAAAATTTTTGTGCCTGAAGGTTCAGAAGGCGTAAGGGTTAACACTGTTATTGCAATTTTGTTAGAAGAAGGTGAGCGTGCTGAGGATATTTCGCAACCTACGGATACAGCACAAAAACCTAAGGAATCTGCTCTTTCTCTACCTTTGTCAGTTCCGCAGGCTGCTCCTACTTTTGATACATCTCTTAATTTTGATATTCCAGCGGGAACACAAATGGTTACAATGACAGTTCGTGAAGCGCTTAATCAGGCTTTGGCTGAAGAAATGCGGCGTGATGAAACAGTTTTTCTTATGGGGGAAGAAGTCGCGCAATATCAAGGTGCCTATAAGGTTAGTCAGGGTTTGTTGGAAGAATTCGGAGAACGCCGAGTTATTGATACCCCAATTACAGAGCACGGCTTTGCTGGGCTGGCTGTCGGGGCTGCTTTTGGTGGGTTACGTCCTATTGTCGAGTTTATGACTTTTAATTTTGCGATGCAGGCGATGGACCAAATTATTAACTCAGCAGCCAAAACACGTTATATGTCTGGTGGACAAATGACCGCTCCTATGGTTTTCCGAGGTCCCAATGGTGCGGCTGCCCGTGTTGGTGCTCAACATTCTCAATGCTATGCTGCATGGTATAGTCATGTACCAGGTCTGAAAGTTGTCATGCCTTATAGTGCTGCAGATGCAAAAGGTTTGCTGAAAGCTGCTATTCGTGATGATAATCCTGTTATTTTCCTTGAAAATGAGATTTTGTATGGGCATCAATTTGATGTTCCTCAACTGGATGATTTTCTTTTGCCTATTGGTAAGGCGCGTATTCATAAGTCTGGACAAGATGTGACGATTGTTGCATGTGGAATTGGGATGCATTATGCTGTTCAAGCGTTACCAGAAATTGAAAAACTTGGTATTGATGTTGAATTGATTGATTTACGAACCATTCGCCCTATGGATCTTCCAACAATTCTTTCGTCAGTTAAAAAAACAGGTCGTTTGGTAACAATTGAAGAGGGATTTCCTCAGTCATCCGTGGGAACTGAAATAGCAACGCGTGTTATGCAGCAGGCTTTTGACTATCTTGATGCGCCAATTGCTACGATTTCTGGCAAAGATGTTCCGATGCCTTATGCCGCTAATCTTGAGAAGTTGGCTTTGCCTAATACTGCTGAAATTATTGAGGCAGTTCAGGCTGTGACATACAGAGCATAACGGAGGAAAGCATAATGCCCATTAAAATTACAATGCCAGCGCTTTCCCCTACGATGGAAGAGGGAAATTTAACAAAATGGAATATTAAGGAGGGAGATAAGGTTTCCTCTGGTGATGTTATTGCTGAAATTGAGACGGATAAAGCGACAATGGAAGTCGAAGCCGTTGATGAAGGTAGGGTTGCTAAAATTGTTGTTCCTGCTGGAACACAAGGCGTTAAAGTAAATGCTTTAATTGTTGTTTTAGCAGAAGAAGGTGAAGATTTAGCTGAAGCTGCAAAAGTTACAGAAGAAATCTCTTCTTCTACAAGACAAGAATCAGAGGGCATCAAACAGACAGATTCTCTGAAACAGACGGACTCAAAGGGAATAAAAATGTCTCATGAATCATCAACTGAGCAATTAATACAGCAAGATAAAAAAGAAGCTCGTCTTTTTGCCTCTCCCTTAGCGCGGCGATTAGCATCTCAGGCAGGTCTTGATTTATCCCTTATTTCTGGAAGTGGTCCGCATGGGCGTATTATTAAGCGCGATGTGGAAAAAGCTGTGAGCAGCGATATTTCTAAAGTGTCTTATTCATCACAGATAGGGGAGCTAACAGCTACAGGTGCTTCAGACAAACAGATATTGAAACTCTTCAAAGAGGATGAATATAGCTTCGTTCCCCATAATAATATGCGTAAAACAATCGCGACACGTTTGGTGGAATCAAAACAGAAAGTCCCACATTTCTATGTAACGGTAGATTGTGAACTTGATGCGCTATTAGCACTGCGTACACAACTGAATGCTGCTGCACCAATGGTTAAAAGGCAGGAAGAAACTCAGCCTACTTATAAGCTTTCTGTTAATGACATGGTGATCAAAGCTGTCGCACTTTCTTTGAAAGCGGTTCCTGATGCGAATGTCTCTTGGCTTGAAGGTGGGATGATTCATCATAAACATTGTGATGTTGGGGTTGCTGTTTCTATTCCCAATGGATTAATTACACCGATTATTCGCCATGCAGAGGAAAAGCCGTTATCACTTATTTCCAAAGAGATGAAGGATTTTGCAAAGCGTGCGCGCGAGGGCAAGTTAAAAATGGAAGAATATCAGGGTGGAACAACAGCTGTATCAAATATGGGGATGTATGGTATAAAAAGTTTTTCTGCTATTCTTAATCCACCGCATGCGACGATTTTTGCGATTGGAGCAGGGGAGCAGCGCGCCGTTGTTAAAAATGATGCATTAGTCGTTGCGACAGTTATGTCAGTTACGATTTCTGCTGATCATCGTGCTGTCGATGGTGCTTTAGCAGCAGAGATCGCGCGGACTTTTAAGAAGATGATTGAAAATCCATTAGCAATGTTGGTTTGAACTGTTTAACAGTTCTTCACGTAAATTGTGAGAGAGTGTATTAAGAGAATAAAAGCAAATTTAACGAGTTTGAAGAGCAATGTTATTGCTATTTCTGGTTTGGGTAAAGCATTTACGTAAGCAAAAGACATAAGATAATTCTGTCATGTTATTTTGCAGACTTAAGTTCAAAAAGTGCATATCCGTTTTATATATATCCATGGAGGAATTACTGTGGCAAATCTTTATGATGTAATTGTGATTGGATCAGGTCCAGGCGGATATGTAACCGCAATTCGTGCAGCACAATGTGGCTTTAAGACTGCGATTGTTGAACGTGAACATTTGGGAGGGATCTGTTTAAATTGGGGATGTATTCCCACAAAGACCCTTCTACGTTCAGCGGAAATGAAACATTTTGCTGAACATGCGAAAAATTATGGACTAAAAATTAATGGTTCAATTGAGGCAAACATCAAAGATGTTGTGGCACGTTCACGCGGTGTTTCAGCACGTTTAAATGCTGGTGTTGATTTTCTAATGAAAAAAAACAAAATTGATATTATTTGGGGTGAAGCAAAGCTTACTAAAGAAGCAAAGGGAAGCCATCCTGCGGAAATTATGGTTTCTTCATCCTCAAAACCGATTATGCAACCGCAAAATCCAGTCCCTAAAGGAACGTTAGGGGAGGGAACTTATCAAGCAAAGCATATCATTATTGCAACGGGCGCACGTCCTCGTGTTCTTCCTGGTATTGAACCAGATGGAAAACTCATTTGGACTTATTTTGAAGCTATGATACCGCCAGCAATGCCAAAATCGCTTTTGGTTATAGGGTCTGGGGCTATTGGCATTGAATTTGCCTCTTTTTATCGTGATATGGGGGCGACAGTAACTGTTGTTGAAATGATGCCCCATATCATGCCTGCTGAAGATATTGAAATTTCAACGTTTGCTCGTAAACAGTTAGAGAAAAGAGGTTTACGCATTCTTCGTCAAGCAAAAGTAACAAAGGTTGAAAAGTCTTCCGATTCTGTGACTGTACATATTGATGTTCAAGGTAAAATAGAGACAATAACTGTTGACCGGTTAATTTCCGCTGTAGGGGTGCAAGGTAATATTGAGAATCTTGGTTTAGAATCTTTGGGAATAAAAACCGATCGCGGGTGCATTGTAACTGATGAATGGAGTTGGACGGGGGTGGAAGGCATTTATGCTATTGGTGATGTAGCAGGTCCTCCTATGTTGGCCCATAAAGCAGAAGAAGAAGGAGTGATATGTATTGAGCATCTTGCAGGTTTGAAGAGTGCTCATCCGCTTGATAAAAGAAAAATTCCAGGGTGTACATATTGTACACCACAGGTTGCCTCTGTAGGGCTTTCAGAAGCGGCTGCAAAAGAAGCAGGTTATGATATACGTATTGGTCGTTATTCTTTTGCTGCGAATGGTAAGGCGATTGCTTTGGGTGAAGATCAGGGGTTAGTAAAAACGATTTTTGATAAAAAAACAGGACAGCTTCTCGGGGCCCATATGGTAGGGGCTGAGGTAACAGAATTGATACAGGGTTTTGTTATTGCTATGAATCTTGAAACAACAGAAGAAGAATTAATGCATACTGTCTTTCCACATCCGACCTTATCGGAAATGATGAAAGAAAGTGTATTAGATGCTTATGGTCAAGTTTTAAACGCTTGATGACTGGATTGTATGAAAAATTTTATATTTTTGATTGTTACTTCGTATTTATAAGGCAAAGGCTTAAATGGTTACGGTTGTTGATAGAGTTACAAATAGACGTTTGCGTCATCCTGAAAAGGCACATCGTCCTGATACAAGCGTTCAAAAAAAGCCAGATTGGATTCGTGTAAAAGCGCCAACATCACCAATTTATAAGGAAACACATGGTATTGTACGTACGCATAAGTTAGTGACTGTATGCGAAGAAGCTGGTTGCCCTAATATTGGCGAATGTTGGAGCCAGAGGCATGCTAGCTTTATGATTTTAGGTGAAATATGTACGCGTGCTTGTGCTTTTTGTAACGTTGCAACAGGTATTCCACTTGCCGTTGATGACAATGAGCCAGAACGTGTCGCCGATGCTGTTGCACGGATGGAATTAAAACATGTTGTCATTACATCTGTTGATCGTGATGATCTTGCTGATGGTGGTGCTGAGCATTTTGCAAAAGTTATTTATGCGATTCGTCAAAAAACTCCTAAAACAACAATTGAAGTTCTTACACCTGATTTTCGTCATAAGGATGGCGCTTTAGAAGTTGTTGTTGCTGCTAAGCCTGATGTTTTTAATCATAACTTAGAAACAGTTCCTTCTAAATATTTGAAGGTCCGTCCAGGGGCGCGTTATTTTCATTCAATTCGTTTATTACAACGCGTTAAAGAACTTGATCCAACAATTTTTACAAAATCGGGAATTATGGTTGGCCTTGGGGAGGAGCGAAATGAGATTTTGCAATTGATGGATGATTTGCGCGCTGCTGATGTTGACTTTATGACAATTGGACAATATTTGCAGCCTACACGAAAACATCATCCAGTTGTTCGTTTTGTGCCTCCTGAAGAATTTGAGTCTTTTGCCAAGATTGGTAAAGTAAAAGGATTTTTACATATGGCTTCCAATCCTCTGACGCGTTCATCTCATCACGCTGGAGATGATTTTGCCATTTTGCAAAAAGCGCGTGATGAAAAATTTTCCTTACAGAGATAATTATGCCGATTTTTACAATACATCGGCAGATCACCCATAGTGCCAGTGAAATGTTTGATCTGGTTTCAGATATTGAGCGTTATCCTGAATTTTTACCAATGTGTGAGTCTTTAATAATACGTTCTCGAAAAGAATATGGAAAAAAAATATTGCTTCTTGCGGATATGACCGTTGGCTATAAGATTATTCGTGAAACTTTTACGACTCAAGTATTTCTTCAGCCGGAAAAAAGTCTTATAGAAGTTAAATATATTGATGGTCCATTCAAATATCTTGAAAATCGTTGGGCCTTTCATGATATTGAAAATACCAATGCATGTAATGTAGAGTTTTTTATTGATTATGAATTTAAAAGTAAAACGCTTGGATTAGTGATGGGCTCAATGTTTGATATTGCGTTTCGTAAATTTACCGAGGCTTTTGAGAAGCGTGCGCATCAGATTTATGGCTCTACGGTAACATAGTCTATTCTGTTATTTTTTAACAATACGTATTGCTTATAACAGCGTGAAGGTGAAAACCGGTTTCCATCTTTACTATTTGTTTTTAATTCAGCTTTCAAAAACATATTGAAGGAACATCATTTTAAATGATGAAAATGATGTACAGCTTCACTCTTTTGTTTCTCTCTTTTTTAATGGATACACATCCGTTAAACAGAACGCCCAAATAGAACATGCTTGCGTCATACCCATTTCATAATAGTGCTCATAATAAATAGTATAGATCCTTCGTAAAAGCATATAAACTCCACATCTGTACGTTTATGAACAAGTCAGCCTGCACCATTTATTTGCCATCTCTCAAGATGTTGCGCCAGCTCTTAGCACTTGAGAGAGGTACAAGTGTCCCTTTCTTTAATCATTTTATTTACTACAGTTTTTTTCTCTTGTGGCGTGCAAGTGAATAAATTTAATTAATTCAACCTACACAGGGCTGAAGTGAGATAACTTTACGCTATTCAGGTCTTTCATTTTCAAGTTGTGGGCGACTATAGACTCAATGTGGAATAGAGAATTTTGAAATTAGTATGGGGAATTCAGTGAAGTAATTCCAGAATCATTTTAAAAACATTTTCAACAGTTGCATGGCGGATAGCATTGCGATTAAGATGAGCAAAGTGCATTTCTTTGTGCAGGGGGGGGTGATTTTTGTAAGCAACTGCGCAATGCACAAGTCCTACAGGTTTATCAAGACTTGCACCTCCTGGACCAGCAATCCCTGTTACAGAAACTGCAATGTCAGCTTGTGAATGTTTTAATCCACCCTCAGCCATTGCAAGAGCAACTTCTTTTGAAACGGCACCATAGGTTCTTATAAGTTCAGCACAAACGCCAACAAGGCGTGTTTTGGATTCATTTGAATAAACAACAAATCCACAATCGAGAACATCTGACGATCCTGCAATATTTGTGAGGCTTGCAGCAATGAGCCCCCCTGTACAAGACTCTACAGTTGTTAACAGTAAACCTTTTTGGCGAAAGGTATTAAGGACTTCATGTGCTTGTTTTTCACAAAGATATGTCATTGGGGAATTTCTCCTGAATAAAGAACGCTCGCTGTTGCAAGAGCAGCAATTCCCTCACCACGACCAATAAATCCAAGCTTTTCATTTGTTGTTGCTTTGATAGAGATTCGATCAGGTGTCATTGCAAGTATTGTCATAAGATTTTCTGTCATAGCATGACGATAGGGACCAATTTTAGGATTTTCAGCGATAATTGTGATATCAACATTGGCGATACGACCATCTGCTTGTTTTATAATATCGAGAGCATGACGGAGAAAAATTTCTGATGATACATTTTTCCATTGAGGATCAGAGGGAGGAAAATGTGTACCTATATCTCCAGCACCTTGAGTTGCAAGAAGGGCATCTGTTAATGCATGAAGAGCAACATCCGCATCGGAGTGTCCATTTAATTTTTTATGAAAAGGGATTTTTATACCACATAATATAAGAAAATCACCATCTTCAAAAGAGTGAACATCATAACCATTGCCAGTACGGATATCAGGAAACATTTGCATTTTCTTTTGGAGATATAAATGTGCAGTATTAAAATCTTCATGCCATGTAATTTTTATGTTGTTAGGATCCCCAGGAACGGTACGCATAGGAATTCCAAACCATTCGGCAATTGCAGAATCGTCAGTGAATTCTTGTTTGCAAGCTTGTTTTGCTTGTTTATGGGCCGCTAAGATATGTTCAAAGGGAAAACACTGTGGAGTTTGTGCACTATAAAGATGGGTACGGGGAATTGTTTCTAAAACATGCTGATTATTTATACGTTTAAGGGTATCAGAGATGGGCAGAACAGGAAGAACACCTTCTTGAGGCGTGATAGTGTTGTGAATGTTATTAAAAAGCTTGTTTTCAATAAAAGGGCGTGCACCATCATGAATATGCACATATTGGGGGGAAAATTTTTTAAGTGCCTGAAGTCCATGTAAGGTAGAGATTTGACGTGTATTGCCTCCTTCAACGATAATAAGGCGCTCTTTAAAATCGCCAATAGCTTGTTCACAGATTTGACGATCTTCTGGATGAATAACAAGGATAATTGTTGTGATAGCTGGATGCTGCAAAAAACAATGCACGGTATGATAAATAATCGGCTTTTGTCCTAGAAGCCGATATTGTTTTGGAATTTTATAGGGAGATCCTGCTCTTTCACCCCGTCCAGCGGCTAATATTATTGCTGCAATAGAAATACTTAATCTCCTTGTATTATAATCTTAGTTTTCTTTTTTGTCATTAATTTTAAAATGATTTTGAAAGGATGGTTGTTGTAGATCAGCAAGGGATATCATGGACAACACCTCAAAAAAAGCATTTAATGCTTTTTGAAGTGCGGTATTTAAACCACAAAAATCAAACAAGGGGCAAGTTGGTTCTGCAGTATCGAAACATTCTGCTAGGGAAAAGTTGTCTTCTGTTACTTTCACAACATCAGCGACTGAAATCTCTGCTGCGGGTTTAGCCAATCTAACTCCACCATTGCGTCCACGCACTGTTTGTATAAAACCTGCTTGAACAAGCAGCTGAAGGATTTTAAATAAAAAAAGTTCTGAAACGGCATATGCTTTAGCAATTTCTGGAACACGACTGAGAGTTCCCTGATTATCTGCACAATACATGAGCATTCGAAGAGCATAATTTGTTTGTTTTGTTAATCGCATCTCATTTCCTTCGTAAAGTATCGTCGAACACAGTCTATTTTAAAGATATTTTGCAAAATATAGAAGCTTTTCCTCATTGACTATATTTGCCCTATTTTAAATGTAGTATTAGTATTGTCAATTTTTGCTACAAAAGGTTATATGAGAATAATGGGATAAGGGTATGTAAGCTCATGACGAATATAACATCTGTGACGAATCTTCAAGACATAGATAAAAATACTTATAACGATGAGTTGTATCGTTTAAGTAAGGTATATATTTTTTTAGGGGTTACAATTATTGTATTGGCTTTACTTACGGCCTCTGTTTCGTTTATTATTCTTATTGGATTAACTCCTGTTGTTCCCAGTAGAACAGTAACCCTTATTCTTATAGGAATTAATAGTTTTTGGGTTTTAGGGCTTATTGTCATCGTTTTTTATGAGATGATTCCGATCATTCGTGCTTGGCGTTCAAGGCGTGCAGGATCGCGTCTTCATGTGCGTCTTATTTCATTGTTTGCACTTGTTGCGACAATGCCAGCTGTTGCTGTAGCTCTTGTATCGGGTCCAGCACTAAATTTGGGACTTGATCGATGGTTTGATACAACAACGCGGCAAATTGTGGGCTCTTCTATTGATTTAGCAAATGCTTATGCAGATGAAATGCTTCAAAATTTAAAAAATTTATCCTACGCGATGGCATTTGCACTTGATAACAAAAAACTCTTAGAACGTAATCCAGCTGAATATAGGATGCAATTGACACGTCATGCTATAGGACGCAATTTGCGTGGTGCATTTTTGTTAAGTTCTAGCGGAGCTATTTTTGTATCGAGTGCTCTTGGTGATGAAGATAAACTGCCAATTCCTCCTTCTCATCTTATTGAACGTGCAACCAGTGCGAGACCTTTTTCTTTTCAACCAGGCGTTCATGATTATTTTGGTATTATTTTAAAATTTACCAACATTCCAAACACATTTTTATATTTGGTGCGTGACGTTGATAAAGGTGTTTTATCTGCTTTGCGTTTGACAGAAGTTAATACAGATCGTTATCGTGATTTAAATGAAAATCGCCTGCTGACACAGATTGCATTTGGTATGCTTTATTTGTGTCTTTTTTTTAGTTTATTCTTATCAGCTATTTGGGCTGCTATTGCTGTTGCTGATCGTTTAGTGCGTCCTATTCGTCTTCTCATTAGTGCTGCCGATGATGTTGCTTCTGGAAATATGGAAATTTTCGTGCCAGTACGAGCAAAAGATGGAGATATTGGGCAATTATCCAAAACTTTTAATTACATGGTCAGTGAATTGAAAAGTCGGCGTAATGAGTTGATTGCAGTGCGTGATCAAATTGATGAAAGACGGCGTTTTTCTGAAGCTGTGTTATCGGGTGTAACAGCGGGAGTAGCAGGTATAGATGATAATGGTGATATCACCATTATCAATCGGTCTATTGAAGCGATGTTTGATATTCGCTCTGAGCACGTTGTTGGACAAAGTCTTTTATCTTTAAGCGCTGAAATTTGGCAGGTTTTTCAGTTTGTGCGTTCATTAGATCGTAAAAACCATCGTGAACAGGTCACTTTAAACGTTGCAGGAAAAGAGCGTGTCTGTAATGTTCAAGTTACGATGGAGGAGGATGATGGACAGGGGCAATCTTGGGTTCTAACAATTGATGATATTACTGACCTTGTTGCAGCGCAACGTACAGCGGCGTGGGCGGATATTGCGCGGCGTATTGCGCACGAAATTAAAAATCCTCTTACACCTATTCAGTTATCCGCTGAACGCATTCGTAAACGTTATAACAAAGCTATTACACAAGATAGAGAGGTTTTTGAGCGGTGTATTGACACGATTATTCGGCAGGTTGGAGATATTGGGCGTATGGTTGATGAGTTTTCCTCTTTTGCACGTATGCCCAAACCCAAAATGCATATTTTAGATATACGAGAATTGTTGCGCGAAGCATGTTTCTTGATAGAGGTGACGCGACATGATATTCATTTTGAGCAAGATTTAGGAACTCTACCACTTATGGGTGCATTTGATAACCGTCTCATTGTACAGGCTTTCTGCAATGTTATCAAAAACGCGAGCGAATCCATAGATTCAGTTATGCGAGAGGAAAATATTCACGGTCATATTCTTGTCCGTTCTTATCGACAGAAAGAATGGGTGGTTGTGGATGTTGTTGATAACGGGAAAGGACTTCCTAAAGAGCAAAGACAAAAGTTATTAGAACCCTATATAACAACGCGGGAAAAAGGAACAGGACTGGGGTTAGCCATTGTGCGCAAAGTTATTGAAGATCACGGTGGTTTCATGGAGCTTCATGATGCACCGGAGAGTTTTTATGAAGGTCGTGGTGCGATGATCCGTTTGATATTTCCTGCGGATGGGGGTAAGCAGGGTAATATTATACAAGCCATAAATCATAAGATAGGGGAATAGTATGGTATCAGATATCTTGATTGTTGATGATGAAGCAGATATTCGTGAGCTTGTTGCTGGTATTTTAGAGGATGAAGGTTATGAAACGCGCGTTGCTTGTAACTCTGATGAAGCATTGGCTCAAATTAGTGAGCGTATTCCAAAGCTCATTTTTTTGGATATTTGGCTACAGGGTAGTCGTCTCGATGGTTTAGCACTGCTTGATGAAATTAAAACACAATATCCGGCTCTTCCGGTCGTTATGATCTCTGGTCATGGTAATATTGAGACGGCTGTTTCCGCTATAAAGCGAGGGGCATATGATTTCATTGAAAAACCTTTTAAAGCTGATAGACTTGTATTGGTTGCAGAGAGAACACTTGAAAATTCAAATTTAAAACGTGAGCTTTTAGAATTACGAAAGCGTTCGAACGAGACATTAGAGTTGCTCGGAAAATCGACAGTTATAAAAAATTTGCGTCAAATCATAGAAAAAGTAGCACCAACCAATAGTCGCATCATGATAACAGGTCCTTCAGGGGCAGGAAAAGAGACTGTTGCACGAACTATTCATGCGCTCTCAACGCGTTCGAATGGGCCATTTGTTACAATAAATGCTGCAACGATTACTCCGGAAAGAATGGAAATAGAGCTGTTTGGCAGCGAAATGGAGGGAAGAGAGCGTAAAATCGGTGCCTTAGAGGAAGCTCATGGCGGTATCTTATATCTTGATGAAATTGCTGACATGCCGCGTGAGACTCAAGGGAAGATTCTTCGGGTTTTAACGGGGCAAACATTTGAGAGAATTGGCGGCACAAAACGTGTTAAGGTGGATGTCCGTATCATTTCTTCGACAGCGCAAAATCTTGAAAACCTCATTTCTGATGGGCGCTTTAGGGAGGATCTTTTTCACCGTCTTTCCGTTGTTCCTATTGTTGTTCCTCCCCTTTCAGCGCGTCGTGAAGATATTCCAGAACTTGTACATCATTTTGTAAAAACAATATCACAGCAGGTTGGGATTAAACCGCGTGCAATCAGTGATGATGTGATTGCTATTTTGCAAACGCACGCTTGGCCGGGTAATGTGCGGCAATTACGTAATAATATTGAGCGTCTTCTTATTCTTGTGCGGGATGGTGATGGTCCTATAACAGCGGACTTTCTTCCCAGTGAAGTAAGTGATTCTTTGCCACGCCTTCAAATGGATTCAGATGAAAGTATAATGGATTTGCCGTTACGTGAAGCTCGAGAATTGTTTGAAAAGAGATATTTAGTGGCGCAGATTGGGCGTTTGGGTGGAAATATATCACGTACTGCTGAATTTATAGGCATGGAGCGTTCAGCTTTGCACCGTAAACTTAAAGCGCTTGGAGTTTCTTAAGCGATGCGTGTTATTATTTGCGGAGCAGGACAGGTTGGTTATGGGATAGCAGAGCGTCTTGCTGCTGAAAATCATGATGTTACCGTTATTGATATCGAAACGAGATTAATTGAAAAGATTCGCGATACATTGGATGTGAGAGGTTTTGTTGGTCACGGTTCACGGCCTGAAGTTCTTTTGGCAGCAGATGCAGACAAAGCTGATATGTTGATTGCTGTTACTTTGTTTGATGAAGTCAATATGGTAGCTTGCCAAGTAGCACATTCATTATTTAATGTGCCCACAAAAATTGCTCGTATTCGCTCACAATCTTATTTAGAGCCACGTTATAAGACGCTTTTTTCCAGAGAGAATATTCCCATTGATGTGGTTATTTCGCCAGAAGTTGAAGTTGGGGAAATGGTTTTGCGCCGTATTGCTTTACCTGGTGCAATAGATGTTCTTTATTTTTGTAATGATGATATTGTTGCGCTAGCCTTGGAATGTATGGAAGATTGTCCAGTTATTAATACACCTTTGCGTCAATTAACAGAGCTTTTTCCAGATCTTCATACGACGGTTACCGCTATTAAACGTGGCGCGGAATTATTGGTTGCACATTCAGAAACGCAATTACGCGTTGGTGATATAACCTATCTTGTTGTTTCTCGTGAACAGATGCGTCGTGCTGTTGGGCTTTTTGGTCATAAAGAACAAGATGCACACCGCATGATTATTGCAGGGGGTGGTCACATTGGCCTTTATGTTGCACAGGCGATTGAAAAGCGTTTCCATAAATTAAAATTGAAGATTATAGAATCGCATAGAGAAAGAGCTCTTACAATTGCTGATCAGCTTGAAAAAACGACAGTCTTATACGGTAACGTGTTAGATCCAGTGATTCTTCAAGATGCGGGAATTGATCAGTCCGATTTAATGATTACATTGACCAATCAAGATCAGGTTAATCTCTTAAGCGCTATTATTGCTAAAAGATTGGGCTGCAAAGCCAATATGGTATTGATTAATAATGTTGCCTATCAAGAATTTAGTCGTGCTGTTGGTGTGGATGCATATCTTAATCCCCATAGCGTTACAATATCGAGAATTTTGCAACAAATGCGCCGTGGGCGTATTCGTTCTGTTCATTCAGTTTTTAATGGCCGAGCAGAAATTATTGAAGCTGAAGTGATGCAAACATCTTCATTAGTTGGTAAGTCATTATCAGAGCTCAATTTATCAGATGGTTTGAGAATTGGTGCAATTTATCGCAATAAGACAATAATACAGCTTTCGGCAGATACGCGTATTTTGTCTGGTGATAGAATAGTGATTTTTGCTCTTGCTGATAGGGTTCGTGATGTTGAACAACTCTTTCGCGTAAGTTTAGAATATTTTTGATGTATTATCTATGGATATTTGTACTTTTGGGTATAGTGGACAATTAAGATTGGTGGATAGGCTTTGTTTGTCTTCAATGGTTAAAACTGGACAGCGCGTTAAGCTTTTTAGTTATGATAAAAAAATAGATAATCTCCCTGCTGGTGTTGAGCTGCATGAAGCCGAATCAATTTTACCACGCTCAGCAATTTATCGCCTTGATCCCGATTTTTCTGATGATAAACTAGGGTGTACAATTGTTCAGTTCTCGGATTTTTTTCGTGTTATGCTGATGAAATATCAACAAGGTGTTTGGTTAGATACAGATGTTTACCTTGTTAAACAATTTCATCCAGATGCCGATAAGGTTTGGTTGGCAAGAGAAAATAATACAAGAGTAGGCGTTTCTGCACTTTATTTTCCGCCCAATAACCCTATTATAAAAATATTTGAAGATTATTGGGCAGGCACAGAAATTATTCCTCATTGGCTTGGGTTTAAGCGTCGTGTTTGGAGACCGTTCTGGTTAAAGAGGAAAAAAATGCCGATTTTACCGGGAAATCTTGGCGTTACAATATTTGGCAATGATGGTATTTCACGATTAGCAAAACGATATGGTTTTTTTCATGAAGCAAGGGAAAAGGAAACTTTTTATTATTGGACTGGGCGAAAAACTGAACGTATTTTTGAACCAGCTTTTGGCGTAAAGCCGCTTACAGATTCACGCTTGATAGGCTTTCATATTCACAGAAAGACAAAGACCACGAAAAGACCTCAGGAAGGAAGTTTTTACCATTGGGCGGTATCTCGCATTCCTGATGTTCATCATTTGTTTAGGTAGAGTTATTATTGCTATTTTAACTATTGAGATTTTAATCTATCTTATACATCTCTTGATTGTAGCTTGCACAAGAGAGTAATGTTAGCATATGGATAAAAACATTGAATGTGTAAAGAGCGGTTGTTATATGAACGGAAAGTAAAAATATGAGTGATCCAATGAAAACAGCATTAAGCCTTGTTCCTATGGTTATTGAACAAACCAATCGTGGTGAGCGGGCCTATGATATTTTTTCCCGTCTTTTAAAGGAGCGGATTATTTTTATTAATGGTCCTGTTGAAGATGGTATGGCAATGCTTGTTTGTGCACAATTGCTTTTCTTAGAAGCGGAAAATCCTAAAAAAGAAATTAGTCTTTATATTAATTCTCCAGGTGGTGTCGTAACATCTGGTATGGCTATTTATGATACTATGCAGTTTATTCGCCCTCCTGTTTCTACGCTTTGCATGGGGCAAGCGGCATCTATGGGGTCTTTATTGTTAACAGCTGGAGCAAAAGGTCATCGTTTTACATTGCCAAACGCACGCATTATGGTGCATCAACCATCTGGAGGTTTTCAAGGTCAAGCTTCAGATATTGAGCGACATGCGCAAGATATTATAAAGATGAAACGGCGTTTAAATGAAATTTATGTCCAACATACGGGGCAAGATTATGAGGTTATAGAGAAAACTCTCGATCGCGATCATTTTATGACAGCAGAAGAAGCCAAAGCGTTTGGCTTAGTTGATGATGTTATACAATATCGTGCAGAAACTGAAAAAGAAGAAAAAGATTAAGAATTTTTATAGAAAAAACAGCTACTTTAAATCAAAGAGTTTTATAAAAAATATCGCAAAATAAGAGAAACACCTAAAAATATTGAGACATGCATGGTTTTCTATATGTCTTTTAGTTTTCATGATGAAAAGCTTCCTTTGAAAAGGCAAAGTATTCATATATCGTGGTGAAAGGAAAGAAAAATGAGCAAAATTAGCAATAGCGGGAACGAATCAAAAAATACTCTCTATTGCTCGTTCTGCGGCAAGAGTCAGCATGAGGTGCGTAAGCTCATTGCGGGGCCTACTGTATTTATCTGTGATGAATGTGTAGAGCTTTGCATGGATATTATTCGGGAAGAAAATAAGTCTTCTGGGGTTAAGGTGCGTGATGGTGTTCCTACGCCACAGGAAATTATAACAGTTCTTGATGATTATGTTATTGGTCAGCAGCATGCGAAGCGTGTTCTTTCTGTTGCTGTGCATAATCATTATAAACGGTTGGCGCATCAGTCTAAAAGCAATGATATTGAGTTGGCAAAATCAAATATTCTTCTTGTTGGTCCAACGGGCTGCGGTAAAACTTATCTCGCACAAACATTAGCACGTATTATTGATGTACCTTTTACGATGGCGGATGCGACCACTTTGACTGAAGCAGGTTATGTGGGGGAAGATGTTGAAAATATTATTCTTAAGCTTCTTCAAGCAGCAGATTATAATGTTGAACGTGCACAGCGTGGTATTGTTTATATCGATGAGGTTGATAAGATTTCTCGTAAAGCAGATAATCCTTCTATTACAAGAGATGTTTCGGGGGAAGGAGTTCAGCAAGCGTTATTAAAAATTATGGAAGGAACGATTGCTTCTGTTCCTCCTCAAGGTGGACGTAAGCATCCGCAACAAGAGTTTCTTCAGGTTGACACCACAAACATCTTATTCATTTGTGGGGGAGCTTTTGCAGGTTTAGAACGGATTATTTCAGGGCGTGGTGAAAAAACTTCTATTGGTTTTTCTGCGACCGTTAAGGCTCCTGATGAGCGTTGTGTCGGTGAAATTTTTCGTGATTTAGAGCCTGAAGATCTTATAAAATTTGGTTTAATACCAGAATTTATTGGACGCCTTCCTATAGTCGCTACCTTAGAGGATTTAGATGTTAACGCCCTCATGCAAATTTTATCACAACCTAAAAATGCATTAGTAAAGCAATATCAGCGTCTTTTTGAAATGGAGAATGTCGAGTTAGCATTTCATGAAGATGCTTTACGTGTTATTGCAAAGAAAGCAATTGAACGTAAAACTGGTGCTCGTGGTTTGCGTTCAATTATGGAGAAGATCCTTCTTGAGACGATGTTTGAGCTACCGGCTCTTGAAGGCGTTCAAAAAGTGGTTATTTCGAGTGATGTCGTTGATGGGAAAGCGCGTCCTCTTTATATTTACTCAGAACGTGCAGAAGATAAAGAAAATGTATCAGCATGACATTGTGCGATGCACAATATAAAAGGTGGTAATGAATGGTATTTGATGGGTGTTTCTAATAATATCATTATAATGCTTGATTTATGTATGAGTAATTACCACTTCATGTACAGTGAAGAGCTGAGGTTTTCTAAAGGTGAGCTGGTTGTTGTAGGTAGCTCATAGGCTCCAGAAAGGAGAGTTATGCAATATATTGATGAAAAGACAGATGAAGTAAGAGATGGGGTTTATGCTGTTTTACCTCTTCGTGATATTGTTGTCTTCCCCCATATGATTGTTCCACTTTTTGTGGGCCGCGAAAAATCAATTCGTGCTCTTGAAGAAACGATGGCGGTTGATAAGCAAATACTATTGGTGACACAAAAAAATGCTTCTGATGACGATCCAAAATCAGAGGATATTTATCATATTGGTACATTTGCTAATATTCTTCAACTTTTAAAGCTTCCTGATGGTACTGTAAAGGTTTTGGTTGAAGGAACTGCACGTGCAAAAATTAGTCAATTTGCTTTAAGTGAAGGTTATCATCAGGCTTTTGCAACTGTTACAGAAGAACCTAGAGAGAGTGATGTTGAGATTGAAGCTCTTTCAAGGTCAGTGATTGCTTATTTTGAAAACTATGTAAAGCTTAATAAAAAAATCTCTCCTGAAGTTGTGAATGCGATTGGCCAGCTTGATAATCCTTCTAAGCTTGCCGATACGATTGCTTCTCATTTGATGATTAAACTTGCAGAAAAGCAAGAAATATTAGAGCTCTTACCTGTGCGGGCCCGTCTTGAACGTGTTTTGTCCTTCATGGAAGGAGAAATTTCTGTTTTGCAGGTTGAAAAACGTATTCGTTCGCATGTTAAACGGCAAATGGAAAAAAACCAACGAGAATATTATCTCAATGAGCAGATGAAGGCTATTCAAAAAGAGTTAGGAGCAGGTGATGATAGCCGAGATGAACTCTCTGAATTAGAAGAACGTATCAAGAATACAAAACTATCCAAGGAAGCGCAGGAAAAAGCTGGAGCAGAATTGAGAAAATTACGGAATATGTCTCCTATGTCTGCAGAAGCGACAGTTGTACGTAACTATCTTGATTGGTTATTAGCAATGCCTTGGGGTAAAAAATCTAAGATTAAAAACAATTTAGATTTTGCTGAAAAGGTCATGAATAATGAACATTTTGGTCTTGAAAAAGTTAAGGAGCGAATTATTGAATATTTGGCCGTACAAAGTCGCGCGTCAAAGATAAAAGGCCCCATTATTTGTTTGTTAGGTCCTCCAGGTGTTGGGAAAACATCATTAGCGCGCTCTATTGCAAAGGCAACGGGGCGTGAGTATGTTCGTATCTCATTGGGAGGTGTCCGGGATGAAGCAGAAATTCGTGGACATCGCCGAACATATATTGGCTCGATGCCTGGAAAAATTATCCAGTCTATGAAAAAAGCAAAAAAATCTAATCCGCTTTTCTTGCTTGATGAAATTGATAAAATGGGACAAGATTTTCGTGGCGATCCTTCATCTGCTTTATTAGAAGTTCTTGATCCTGAACAAAATGGTACGTTCATTGATCACTATTTGGAAGTTGAATATGATCTTTCTGATGTCATGTTTATCACAACTGCCAATACGCTTAATATTCCAGGTCCGTTAATGGATCGTATGGAAATTATTCGTATCGCTGGTTATACTGAATGTGAGAAAATGGAAATTGTTAAACAGCATCTTTTACCAAAGGCACTAAAAGATCACTGTTTGTCTAAAAAAGAACTCAGTATTTCTGATGGAGCACTAAGGTCAATTATTCAGTTTTATACACGTGAGGCAGGCGTTCGTAACCTTGAACGTGAACTCATGAAAATTTCCCGCAAATCCGTTACAAAAATTCTCAAAACACATCAAAAATCTGTAAAAGTTACAGAAAGTAATATTCATGATTTCTTGGGTGTTAAACGTTATCATTACAATCAGATTGAAGGAGAAAATCAAGTTGGTGTTGTAACAGGTCTTGCGTGGACAGAAGTCGGTGGAGAGTTATTGACCATTGAAGGAGTTATGATGCCCGGCAAAGGGAAGATGACTGTAACTGGAAATTTACGTGATATTATGAAAGAGTCCATTTCAGCGGCAGCATCTTATGTACGTTCTCGTGCTGTTGATTTTGGTATTGAACCTCCACTTTTTGAAAAACGCGATATCCATGTTCATGTTCCAGAGGGTGCGACACCAAAAGATGGCCCATCGGCTGGGATTGCAATGGTGACAGCAATTGTTTCGGTCCTTACAGGAGTAGCTGTGCATAAAGATATTGCAATGACTGGTGAAATTACTTTACGTGGACGCGTTTTACCCATTGGTGGATTAAAAGAAAAACTCTTAGCAGCTCTTCGAGGAGGGATAAAAAAAGTACTTATTCCTGAAGAAAATGCAAAAGATTTGGTTGATATTCCTGATGATGTCAAAAATAATATGGAAATTATTCCGGTAAATCATGTGAGTGAAGTTTTGAAACACGCTTTGGTTCGTTTTCCAGATACTATTGAATGGAAAGAACCCTCTACAGTGGCTGTCCCAATCCGGTCAGAGAGCAGTGATAGTGACGGAATACAGATTGCGCACTGATTCACTTATCTCATTTATAACGGCATTTTTTAGGTGGCAGAAGGCGTTGTTGAGGTTATTATTTTGTTTTTTGTTGGAAAAAGTGAAAAATTCCGTGAATAACTGTGATTATTGCTAAAAAAACAATGTTTTGGATAAAAATAAGACTTCTGTTTGCTGTACTTTTCAATAAACTGACCAATAACATGATTAAGTCATGTTCAGGTAATATAGGGAAAGGAAATATTTTATGAATAAAAGTGAATTGGTTAGCTCCGTTGCTGAAAAGGCAGGTGTTTCGAAAGCGCAAGCTGGTGCTGTTGTTGATGCTTTTATGGCTTCTGTAACAGAAGCTTTAGCTTCAGGGGGAGATGTTCGTCTTCCAGGTTTTGGCACTTTTGAAGTTTCTCATCGTGCTGCAACAAAGGGGCGTAATCCTTCAACTGGTGCTGAAATCGATATTCCAGCACGTTCTGTACCCAAATTTTCTGCAGGAAAAAGCCTTAAAGAAGCAGTTAATAAAAAATAATTTAAGCTACATTAAAAAAACCCGATTTATTTATAAGCGGGTTTTTTTAACACATGTGTTATGCGCATTTTTCATATAAAACTTTGAGATCTTTGCGATACTTTTTATTTTCATGTATTGCTGGTATTTTTGAAAATGATTTTAAGTTTTGTATAAAATACTGTCAGCTTAAAATATATTTTTTTTAGTATTTTCAAAAAATATTGCACTGTATTAATTGAGCACGGGTATGGCTTATAAAATGTAATATTAACTTTTATTACGCTGAAGTGTTACGGTATTTATTTCAAAACAAGATCCGTAAATAATATGAGGCGGAAAACTCTGTAAAGTCTATAAAAGTTATTATATATCACCATTGACGCTTAATGAAAGCGCATGTTGGTGCCACCGTGCTATCTATTTTTCTTAGTTCCTATAATGTTGCGACTAGCCCCAGATATCTGAGACGAGTGCATAAGGGATAGTTTTATTCTTTTACTCTTATACGCCAACCTTGCTTGTGACACACCAAGAGGATAATTTTATTGATTTATTAGAGAGCCTGAAATGAAAGAATCTTTTGATATTCAGATTTGGTTTTCAATATTGTGATTTTTCTTGGCATTTGAGAGGGGAGAGATAGCTTCAGCTCTATCCTACAAATATTTTTTCCATATCTTTATTTCACTTGTGATATGCAAGCGAGTATTTTTCCTTCATCATACAAGAGTTAAAATGAGAGAACATCACAAATTTTGAGGGAGGAAGTTACAAAACAGAAAAATTACTCTTATAAAATAATATACATTACGTAATATAAAAACTATTAATAAAGATAGTACAGTATTACGTGTGTATTTTTTATCTATTTTTTTGATTATTCATAATATATTTATATGATTATTTTTTTTAGTCATTAAATCATATTAAATTGTTGATAGCGGTAAAGGTTTTTTATAGCCAAAAGTTATTTTACAGCACCTACATAATTGAATAAATGATGAAATGTAGGTAGTATTTATTGATTGGGGGAGACAGTCTTTAAAAGGCTTTAGAATGATTTTTTCACGAGAGTCATAAAGATCTATTCAGTAGGTGAGAGGCGAATCGTATGTTTTTTATAAACAGGAGCTCTTTGATTCTTTATCTGCTAACCACTGAGTACAATCATTGAGAGCTCTCGCTGTTATGGCTTGTTTTTTTACTAATTTTTTTTCTTTACTTGGTAAGCGTTTCCCTGAATGTTTAATAGAAGCAATAGGGGGAAAAAGTCCGAAATTGATATTCATTGGCTGAAAAGACTGTGTTTCTGCTTTTTCATCTATGATGTGTCCCCCCGTAATATGATTCAAAAGGGCTCCGAATGCTGTAGTTTGTGGGGGGAGGAAAGGGGAAATATGATGATATTCGGCAGCAGCAAAACGTCCAGCAAGAAGCCCTATTGCCGCTGATTCTACATAACCTTCACATCCAGTAATTTGCCCTGCAAAGCGTAGTTGTCTTTTTTGTTTTAAACGAAGGGTTTGATCAAGAATAATTGGCGAGTTGAGGTAGGTATTGCGGTGAAGACCACCAAGACGCGCAAACTCTGCTTTTTCAAGACCGGGAATCATTCTAAAAATACGAATTTGTTCACCATATTTCAGTTTTGTTTGAAAGCCGACCATATTATAAAGCGTTCCAAGTTTATTATCTTGGCGTAATTGAACGACAGCATAGGGTTTAACTGTAGGGTTATGGGCATTAGTTAAGCCCATAGGTTTCATAGGACCATGTCTT
The DNA here is from genome assembly GCF_042195515.1 of Bartonella sp. CB10SXKL. NCBI lineage: Bacteria > Pseudomonadati > Pseudomonadota > Alphaproteobacteria > Hyphomicrobiales > Bartonellaceae > Bartonella > Bartonella sp. CB10SXKL. The sequence continues at coordinate 271,472 of NZ_JBHION010000002.1, forward strand.
AACGTTTCAAGTCCGCGCTCAGCCATAATTTCAATGGGGAGGCATCCATCAAAATAGGGCGTTTTTTCAAAGTCACGAAACTCTGTTTTTTCAGCATTTTTTAACGCTTCAACGAATGTTTCATATTGTTCTTTGTTGAGAGGACAATTAAGATAATCTTTTCCTGTTCCCTCAGGACCAATTTTATCATAGCGAGATTGATACCAACAAATGTTGATATCAATACTGTCGGTATGGATAATAGGTGCAATCGCATCAAAAAAAGAAAGAGCTTTTATACCGGTTATTGCTTGTAATTTTTGAGCAAGTGCAGGCGATGTAAGGGGGCCCGTTGCAATGACAACATGTTTCCAAGCTTTAGGAATTTCTTGAACTTCTTCACGTTTGATTGTTATAAGGGGGTGGTTTTCGAGTGCTGTCGTAACGGTTTTTGAAAATCCATCACGGTCAACAGCAAGAGCACTCCCTGCGGGAACTTTGTTGGCATCAGCAGCTTTCATAATTAACGATTTTGCTAATCGCATTTCAGCATGTAAAAGCCCTACGGCATTTGTTAATGAATCATCGCAACGAAACGAATTTGAACAAACCAGTTCTGCTAATTTATCTGTTTTATGGGCATCTGATTTTTTTTCAGGCCGCATTTCATGCAAAACAACAGGAATTCCTGATTGAGCGATTTGCCAGCTCGCTTCACACCCCGCAAGACCGCCACCGATGATATGAATTGGGATATCAAATGTCTTTAACATAATTGACTTTTAGCGTAAGCAGTTATGTATGAAAAGCATAGATTTTGTTTTTTTTAATATATTTGTTTGCTTTTTTTCTGTAATTAATGGTATAGAAACGCCGCTTGTATAAGGTTATTAGCTTGTAAGTTTGAGCGGATGTGGCGAAATTGGTAGACGCACCAGATTTAGGTTCTGGCGGGAGACCGTGGGGGTTCGAGTCCCTCCATCCGCACCAAAGCAATCCCTTAGGTGCTACGGATTTCTACGTGTCTGAAATTCCGCTTCATGGTAAATGTAACACTCGAAGTGTTAGAATGTAATGATTATTAGAGTGGGTTGATCCCTCTCCTTAGAAAAATGAAGGTGTTTAATGCAGGTTACCGAGACGCTTAATGAAGGACTGAAGCGCGAAATTAAGATCGTGGTTCCAGCGAAAGATTTAGAAGAAAAGTTGAATGAACGATTGGATGATACCAAGGGAAAAATCAAGCTTAATGGTTTTCGTCCCGGTAAAGTGCCTAGTGGGCATTTGCGAAAAATGTATGGTAAATCCTTTATGGCGGAGATTCTCAATGAGATACTCAGTGATGCACCCCGTTCTATTTTAGCAGACCGCAATGAACGTGCAGCGATGCAGCCAAAAATTGATATAGATGAAGATGAAAAAATTCTAGATGGCAAAGCTGATTTTACTTTTAGTTTAAAGTATGAAGTTTTACCAAAAATTGACATTAAAGATTTTGAACACATTACGGTTATCCGTGAAATTGCAACTGTTCCTGAACAGGATATTGATGATCAAGTCAAACGCGTCCTTTCTTCTACGCGTAATTATTCCCTAAAAGAGGGGAATTCTGAAGAAGGTGATCGTATTACCATAGATTATCAAGGTAAGCTTGAAGGCGTTCCATTTGAAGGTGGGGCAGATAGTGATGCACAACTGATTCTTGGGTCAAAACAATTTATTCCTGGTTTTGAAGAGCAATTGGTTGGTGTGAAAGCTGGGGATGCAAAAACGATTTTTGTTAAATTTCCAGATAATTACAGTGCGGCACATTTGGCGGGACGGGAAGCAGAGTTTGACATTACTATCAAAGCTGTCTTTAAACCAGATGAATTAAAAATTGATGATGAAGCAGCGCAAAAAGTTGGTTTAGAGTCTCTAGATCGCTTACGTGAGGTCGTTCGTGGGCAGATTGAAAGCCAATATGGTTCAGTGACACGTCAAAAAGTTAAGCGTCAAATTCTTGATGCTTTAGATGCTGATTATAATTTTGAGATTCCTGAAGAACTTTTAGAAGTTGAGTTTAACAATATATGGGCTCAGGTTAATGATGATTTGAAAAAGGCTGGGCGCAGTTTTGAAGATGAAGGTATTACAGAAGAAAAGGCACGGGAGGAATATCGTGTCCTTGCGCAGCGTCGTGTTCGTCTTGGTTTGGTGCTTTCTGAAATTGGAATGAAGGTTGGTGTTAAAGTTAGTGAGGATGAGCTAAAAGCAGCCGTTTTTGATCAGGTTCGCCAGTATCCTGGACAAGAGAAAGAGATTATGGATTTTTTCCGTAGGACTCCGGAAGCTGTTGAAAATCTACGTGCTCCGATTTTTGAAGAAAAGGTCATTGATCATTTATTAGCACAGATAAAAGTCACAGATAAAGAAGTGACGGTTGAAGAGTTGATGAAAGAATATGACGAATCAGATGTTCCTGAAGAAAAGCCGGCAAAGAAAAAGTCTGCAGTGAAAGAAACGTCTACAGAGAAAAAACCAGCTAAGAAAAAGGCTCCTAAAAAAGCTTAATATTTATGCAAACAGAACAAGCCCGATAGAAACGGGCTTGTGTTGTAAGATTTATGTTCTGGGGTTACACTGAGAGAATGGTTTTAGATAAGCCATGAGTATATTTTAAATATTGGTAGTGGATTGGCAATGAGCATCATTGATACGCGTACTCCTGATTCTAAGCGTTTTATTTCTGGAGTTACAGGTGATTGGGAAGTCATCATTGGCATGGAAGTTCATGCGCAAATCATATCAAATTCAAAACTTTTTTCAGGAGCATCAACAAAATTTGGTGCAGAGCCGAACAATCATGTATCACTTATTGATGCAGCCATGCCAGGTATGTTGCCTGTTCTTAATCAAGAATGTGTTCGTCAAGCGGTTCGAACGGGGTTAGGATTAAAGGCGCATATTAATTTAAAGTCTGTTTTTGATCGCAAAAATTATTTTTATCCAGATTTACCGCAGGGGTATCAGATTTCTCAATTTCGCTATCCCATTGTGGGAGAGGGAAAGATTATCATATCTGTTGGTCCAGATTCGAATGGCCAATTTGAGGATATTGAAGTGGGAATTGAGAGGTTGCATCTTGAACAGGATGCTGGAAAATCGATGCACGATCAACATCCAACGATGTCTTTTGTAGATCTTAATCGTTCTGGTGTTGCTCTTATGGAAATTGTTTCCAAACCTGATATGCGCTCATCAGATGAAGCCAAAGCCTATATGACAAAATTGCGTACGATTGTTCGTTATTTGGGCACTTGCGATGGCAATATGGATGAAGGTTCTATGCGTGCAGATGTCAATGTATCTGTTCGTCGTCCTGGTGAAGATTTTGGAACGCGCTGTGAAATTAAAAATGTTAATTCTATTCGCTTTATTGGTCAAGCAATTGAGTATGAAGCGCGTCGTCAGATCGCAATTTTAGAAGATGGAGGCGTCATAGATCAAGAGACTCGGCTTTTTGATGCCGCTAAAGGTGAAACGCGTTCTATGCGCTCAAAGGAAGAAGCGCATGACTATCGTTATTTTCCTGACCCTGATCTTTTACCATTAGAATTTGATCAAGCATTTGTGGATGCTTTGGCAGCAGACTTACCAGAATTGCCTGACGCTATAAAAGCACGTTTTATTAAGGAAATGGGATTGACAGTGTATGATGCTTCCATTCTTGTGACAGAAAAGGCTATTGCTGATTATTTTGAAGAGGTAGCGCGTGGGCGTGATGGAAAAATAGTTGCCAATTGGGTGATTAACGACCTTTTAGGGGCTTTAAATAAAGATAATCGTGAGATTGAAGAGTCCCCAGTATCGCCAAATCAATTGGGAAGTATTATTGATCTCATAAAAGAAGGAGTTATTTCTGGAAAAATTGCCAAAGATCTTTTTGAGATTATTTGGAATGAGGGGGGTGATGCACGCCAAATTGTAGAAGAGCGAAATATGAAGCAGGTAACGGATACAAAGGCTATTGAAAGAGCTGTTGATGAGATCGTTGCTAATAATTCTGATAAAGTTGCGCAAGCAAAGCACAAACCTGCTTTAGCTGGTTGGTTTGTTGGACAGGTAATGAAAGCAACAGGTGGTAAGGCAAATCCCCAAGCTGTTAATGAATTGGTTAAGATGAAACTTGGCATAGATTAAATTTTTATGGGGTGGAGAAGAAGCCATACATATGATATCTTCTTGAAATTAAAGGATAGCACGTTAACCTATCAATTGGAATTGTAGTTGAATTTACGAGTAACTTTTTCGATAATTTCAATCGTTAATAATTTTATTCCAACGATTAATTTCATGAGCGCACTAAATGAATGGAATAGCAGATGGCTCGTTTTTTTAAGCAAATCTTCACATGGTGGAATGGCAATACCATTGGTACGCGTTTTTTCACATGGCGCAAAGGTAAGCGGATAGGGGAAGATCAATTTGGAAATATATATTATGAAGGAGGACTTCATAAGGATGGTTATCCGCACCGTTGGGTTATCTATAAAGACTATTCTGAGGCCTCTACTATTCCACCAGGTTGGCACGGCTGGATTCATCATCGCTGTGAGTGTCCACCAACACAGGAGGATTATCATCCTTATGAATGGGAAAAGCCTCATGTTGCAAATATGACAGGAACAAGTGAGGACTATCGACCAAAGGGGGCTATCACCTCCAATGGAGAGCGTTCTTGTGTGCATGAAGATTATGATGCGTGGTCACCTAAAAAATAACATGTTTTAATGTGCGTGTGTATTTTTGTCTTATTTGACTCTATGTTATGAAAAGAATTATTTTTTTAAGGTGCGATTGATTTTGATATGATGAGATTTTTTTTATTGTTAGGGGTGAGGCATTTTTTTTATATTTTTTTAATGGGAATTTTAGTGTTTTTATCCTTAAATAGTGGAGTGCGGGCTGAACGTATTAGCAATGGAATTGCTGTTTTTGCGGGTCTTGACAAAATCACGGGGCGGACTACACGTTTTGAAGTTACTCTTGGTAAAATTTATCAGTACGGTGCATTACAGGTAACTCCACGTGCGTGTTATACGAGCTCTAAAGATGAACCCACGCGTACAACAGGTTTTGTTGAAGTCAATGAAGTGACATTAGATAAAAAAATACGGCGTATTTTTACAGGATGGATGTTTGCGGATAGTCCTGGTTTGAACGCTGTTGAGCATCCTATTTATGATGTATGGTTAAAGGATTGCAAGCAGAATTCTCAAGATCTTCCTCTTCAATGATTAGTGTATTATCTATTTATAATACATTGATTTATAATAGTTATTTATCATTTTACAACTTAATAGGAGGTTCAAATTCCTATGATTACCTCATTTAAAATTTTTTATATTGAATTGATCCAAACTATTCTCTTGCGCGTTAAAAGTGACGGATGTGTAAATAAGACTGTCTAAGAAAGGAATAAAAAACTCCGTCATGAACTGTTTAAATTCAAAGATGCATCATTAGAATAAACATATTTTTTCAGTGTTTCATAAGAGACAGTTCTTGAATTATATTTGTAAAAGGTTGAAATGAAAGGCTTGTTTATATTTGTTAAAGAGATGAACTGACGCTTTTGCATTTATGAGGGAAACAGACTATCAAGTAAGTAATTCATCATGAAACACCAATCAGTATATCTAGAGAACGCCTGTGTTGGTAGTTCTTTTCTCATAGAGATGTCGTTTTTTATTCAAAGAGTAGAAGCAATGCAATCTCTATTAATGGAAAAATTGAGATTTAAGATTATTTAAAGTTTATCAATCGAAGTATAGCTTGGTTAAAAAATGCAGTGATCAATATATTTCTAGTAAGAAAACAATGTTTATATATTTTTATTATATACCACACTCATAAGTGAGTTTGTCTATTCGTAAGTCCTTGTATATTGCATGATAACTTCACATTTAAGTAAGCAGGATACCATTAAGTTTGTAAATCATATTCTTGGTATCCGTGCTTTTTAAAATCTTTTGTATAAAATACACGTGTTTTCATGTAGAGCTATTGAAAATTTAAAAAGGGGCCTCGAAGAGGCGTTAAAAAGATTTTGTATCACTGGGAGTGGTATATTTATTTTGTATAAAGAATAACCCATTTTCTGAAAAATACGAGATTTTATACAATGAAAGTTTCTAGTCACAACCATAATGATGTTTCCCGATTGCCGAAACAACCTAAAGAACCCTTATTGAATGTTCCATTTATTATAGTTGTTTTGATAGCATTTTGTTTTTGTCTTTATTGCATTTCTCAGTATTTTTTTTCTCATCAGTTTTATGTTGAAAGCCTTGAGTTTTTTTCATTTATACCAGCATTGTTTAAGAGGGATCCTGTAGCATTTTGTTATACCATGGTGAGTTATTCATTTATGCATAGTAGTTTTAAACATGTTGCTCTTAATATGGTTTGGCTTTTGGTTTTTGGCTCTCCTTTAGCAAGGCATTTTGGTGTTTTACGTTTTTTAATTTTTTGGGTGTTAACGGCAGTTATTTCTGTTTTGACTTATTTTACATTTCATCAAGAAAGTACCATATCACTTATTGGGGCGTCAGGTGCCGTATCTGGAATGATGGGTGCTATTGCACGTTACGGTTTTCCTAGTGGGAATCTAGCTGTCAATGCGCAGAACGAAAAACTTTTGGGACCTTTATTGTCTGTCAAAAAAGCTCTGTGTTCTAAGGGGGTGCTTGTTTATATGAGTGTATGGCTAGCGACTGATTTTATCATAGGTATTTCTTCTATTTTGTTTGAAGAAAATGGCATCTCAATAGCATGGGAAGCTCATATTGGCGGTTTTTTTGCGGGTTTTTTGTTGGTTGGTTTTTTTGATGTTTCACAAAAAATTAAAAACTAGGATCTAAGATATTGATGTGCCACATAAAGTGCTATTGTTGCTGCATTTGAAACATTTAATGACTTAATATTTCCAGGCATATCAAGGCGTGTTAAAGCGCAAACGGTTTCGCGTGTTTTTTTACGTAAACCTTTACCTTCTGCTCCTAAAACAAGAGCAATTTTATTCCCTGTTAATGCTGTTTCTAGAGGTTGGTCACCTTCTGAATCGAGACCAAAGCTTGTAAAACCTGTTTGATGAAGTTCTTGAAGAGCTTCAGCGAGGTTTCGTACGGTAATATAATGAATCATTTCCAGAGCTCCAGATGCTGCTTTCGCAAGAACACCGCTTTCGTGGGGAGAGTGACGGCAAGTTGTAATAAGTGCTTTAGCTTTCAATGCAACTGCAGAGCGCATAATAGCGCCAACATTATGTGGATCAGTAATTTGATCCATGACAATGACCAGATCAGTATTGGTTAGTTCCGACAGTTTGCATGGTTTGAGGGGGAGCGTTTCCAGAACAATACCTTGATGAACAGCCTCACTTCCAACAAGCGAATCAAGATATTTGGGGGTGCATAATGTAACAGAGCAAGGATAATCTGATTCGGATATATTTAATCGTTTTAAGGCATTTTGTGTAACGTAAAGACATTTTAAAATTCTTTTTGGGTTTTCTAAAGCAGCCTGAACAGAATGAATGCCATAAAGATGGATGATCCCTTGCTGTAAAGAAGCAGCTTTCTTCTTTGGGTGTGTAAAAGATCGAGAAGCAGAGCCTTTTGTATCGCGATATCGGCGACGCAAACGAGCATAATGAGAATTTTGTGATGTTTTTTCTTTCATAGCTTCTTTATAGCGTGTTAATAAGAAAAATAGAGAGAAAAAAATCTATGATTTAAAATTATGAGCAGGAAATTTGTACAGAACTGTATTTATTCTGTTGACAGATACAATAGTAATCGTCATAACCACATCGCAATCAGATTGAATTGAATGGGTATTCAAGATGGTTGTCGTGATGTCTCATTGCGTGACTTTATCGGTGTAATGGAGGGGTGCCCGAGTGGTTAAAGGGGGCGGACTGTAAATCCGTTGCGTATGCTACGTTGGTTCGAATCCAACCCCCTCCACCATTCATCGAAGGAGAGTTAGTACGTGGGTTCATGCGGGTATAGCTCAATGGTAGAGCAGCAGCCTTCCAAGCTGAATATGCGGGTTCGATTCCCGCTACCCGCTCCAAATGGTTGTTGATGATTGGGCAAATAGGTATGATGGAGGATATTCCATTTATAGATGGGGTGGGGTTTTGCCTCTAAGAGTTGTGGTTATTGGGCTGTTTACAGTCTGGTCAGACTCATTTTTGCAGGACTGACCCTAGGTGCTAACAAAAATAGGGAATAAAACAAGAGATTAATAACAATGGCGAAGAGCAAGTTTGAACGAACAAAACCGCATGTTAATATTGGTACGATTGGTCACGTTGATCATGGGAAGA